>NZ_CP137761.1:2125666-2429333 GCF_033449965.1 Bacillus sp. T3 | reverse complement strand
CTCAAGTAGTCTCCACCGATTGCCGAGCCATTTGTAAACCAACCAAAGCTTCTTCCGCCAACAAAGAAGTCAGATGAACTGGTATTCCGTTTTGTTAAATATGTGATATAGACGATCGTTCCCATCAGAAGTATCGTCATTAACATCTTTGGTTCAAGCAGCATTTGAATCATACAACACTCCTCCCGTCTTTCGAATTGTTCGCGTTAGTGTCAAGGCTCTGATTAACTTTTAAACGTTTTTCATACAGATGCGTATGTACAAAAGCGATGATAAAAGCCATAGCCATTGAAACTATACTTGTGAAAAACCAAGAGTAACTCATTCCACCCCACATACGCGAAAACATAAAATCTGGAGCGAACCAGTTTAATACCGGAATGGTGAAGACAAATAAATAGTAGAATATTGTAAGCTTAATACCGGTCCCAAACTCATTTTTCATGATACTACTTGTTTCGGCATCTAATGGTGGTAAATCTTTTACGTCTATCTTTCCTGCTTCGACATAATCGTACTCTGTAAATTCTCCTGCCATTGGTTCTTCTCCCCCTCTTTTCGGTAAAAATTTAATCAGTAAACCCCCTTGATTTAAAACCTTTCCCCCTTTACGAAAAACAGCAACAATTGATGGATGATTGCTTGTTTTGATTTTACTTTATATTTTCTTGCAATACCTTGCACTAAATTGTCATAAATTTATAAATATTTGCTATATTCAAAATTTATATATGTTATGATAGAAAAGGGATAAGTAACGATGAATGTTGAATGGAGGGGGATTACTTGTATAGCATTCAGCTACTCATCCATGATAATCATGAAAAGGAAATCATTTCAAACTGGATTCACGAGGAATTTCAATCAAACTCAAAAGTAGTGCAAAGTTTAGATCCGACGCATGATTTGCAAATACTTGTCATTGAAATAAGTAAACTACTTGATTGGGTGTTTATTCACAGATTAAAAAAACAAAATAATCAACTTTTAATTTTTCCAATTATTAATCACAATCTTTTACATACAGCAGCGCTGACAATCAAACTGAAATTACCTCATTTCTTTGTGAAACCACTAAAGAAAAGTCATTTCATCCGAAATATTAAACAAGCTATGCTGAAAGATCATTCTGCAAAGGAAAAAAATCAAAGTTCTCAACCAATTTTTGAATACCACGATTTCGATGATAATGAAGCCCTTCAGGAACTGTTTCTTAGGCGATTGCTTCGCGGTGATGTTACTTCTGAACAAGAAATCATTGATTCAAAACTATTTTCTACTACCAATTCGATTCCAAATACAGTCTGTTTTATTCAAGGCTTTGTAAAAGATCCTTATCGTGAAGCAAATGAGGGTTTTCAAGCTCCACAAGTAATTCAGGAGTGCTTTAATAAATATTTTTCTAGAGTTGATAGACAAGTTTTCTTTGTTCCCTATCGAAAGCACTTGCTCATGCTGATCCGTGTTCCATCCGTTTATTGCTCCCCACGGTTTTGGAAGGAAGGTGAGGATCTCATCTTAACCGTCATTCAAGAATTACAAGATGTATTCGGAATTTATCTGTTTATCGGAATGGGATCCATTTACAGTGAACCACAAAACCTGCATTTATCTTATATTGAAGCTAAATCAGCAAGGCGGACACCACCCTACAACCGTCTAGTGCTCCGATATTTTGATGAAACAGCCAGAGAACCACAAATAAAAAAGAGCATTGACTATATCGATAAACATTATGCAGATGAAATCACTGTCACAAAAGTAGCTGCTCATATTAATTTTAGTCCAACCTATTTCAGTCGGCTGTTTAAAAAAGAGACGGGTCGTAGCTATGTCGAATATGTTCAATTCATACGATTGCAAAGAGCGATCGCCTTGATTCGACACTCTGATGCAACGCTAGAACAAATTGCCGAGGAGTTAGGATTTAATACCCCAAATTATTTCAGCAATGTATTTAAAAAATATGTTGGTCTAACACCAAGCGAGTACCCGGGCAACAAAAGAAATATTATTTTATTAACAACTATTTTTTTAAAAATTTGGCTTTGTTAAATTTGTCTGTTGATTTCCGCTGCAGGTACTCGCTTTCCGCGGAGGAGTCCGGGAGCCTCCTCGGCGCCATAGCGCCTGTGGGGTCTCCCGTGTCACCTTCTCCCGCAGGAGTCTCGCACCTTCCGCTCCAATCAACAGATTGCTCAAAAACAACATTGTTCTTTAACACAGCCAAAAATTTAAGCGCATACCAAGTGGTGTGCGTTTTTTAATTTATCATTTTATAAACAAACATAATAAATGTTTGTTATTTAATCAACATAATTATATAATGTTTATATTGATACAAACAAACGAAGGATGTGTTTGGAAAATGGAAGGTACTGAATTATTTTGGAATGCCGATCTTGAAGCTCTTAAACGTGGTTATATAGAAGAAACCCATCACTTAGTTTGCTTGCTTTGTGGAAATAAAATTGAAAAAGGTATCATTTATCCAAAGGATGATCTTTTATTTGAAGCTGAGAAATTTATGACTATCCATATTCAAGACAAACATCAGTCAGTCTTTGATTATTTAATTGGACTTAATAAAAAATTAACCAGGTTTGACAGAGCATCAGAGTCGACTCTTACGCCTTTTTTACCAAGGAAAAAACGATGCTGAAATTCAACAAGAAATGGGTATTGGCAGTGCTTCAACAATTCGTAATCACCGCTTTGTATTAAAGGAAAAAGAGCGCCAAGCTAAGTTGTTTTTAACCATGATGGAACTGCTAAAGGAAAAAGATCAGCACGCCCCTACCTTTCTTCCACCCCACAAAACCGCTACGATGATTGATGACCGTTACAATGTAACCGAGGAAGAAAAACATAAAATTTTAATAAAATATTTTCCAGAAGGCGCAAATGGGCCTCTAAAAGTATTTCCGTCCCGAGAAAAACAAAAACTGATTATCCTTCAAGAAATCAGAACTAGGTTTACAGCTGATAAAACCTATACTGAAAGTGAGATAAATGATATTTTAGAGCTCATTCATCCTGATTTTGTCACTCTAAGACGCTACTTAATTGAATATGGCTTCATGGATCGAAAAAAAGATGGCAGTGAGTACTGGATTAAAAAATGAAAAATCAAAAAGAAGTATTAAAGAACGATTTGATTTTTTTTCAATCTGTTGATTGGAGCACCTGGAGCGGAAATCAACAGATAAATTAGCAAAAAGGAGATTATACGATGGAGCGAAAAAAAGAGCTGAAACAGCTGTATAAAGAAACAAAAATCGAAGCTGGTGTTTATCAAATCAAGAATACAAAAAACGGAAAAATCTTTATTAGTGCCACAAGAAATTTTAAAACACTAAATGGAAAGAAATTCATGTTAGATAACGGAAGCGATAATAATAACCCATTGCTTCAAAAAGAATGGACGGAATACGGCAGTGATGCCTTTGAAATAGAAATACTAGAAGTCCTCAAACCAAAAGAAACAGGATATTTTGATGAAAAGCGAGAATTAGCCAAACTAGAGGAAAAATGGTTACAACAGCTTATGCCCTATGGCGACAGAGGCTATAATCGACAGAAGTCTTAAGGGTATCAATCACACATATTAATGTAAAACGCACACTGCAATTCATTTCATCCAAAACAAAAAGCACTCATAATGTGCTTTTTGTTTTGGAAAATATGTAGGCTAAATCTGGTTTATTTATATATTTTACTGGATATGGTATATTTTTCGATTTTTTCTAAGCTTGCTTCATACCCAATACCAGGCTGAATTGGGACCTTAATAGTACCGTTCTCAACCGTTACTTCTGGTTCGATAATATCCTCCGCCCAGTAAAGCGAGGACGCAGCAGTATCCCCTGGTAAAACAAAATTAGGCAATGAGGTAATCGCAATATTATGTGCCCGCCCGATTCCAGATTCTAGCATTCCGCCACACCATAGTGGAATTCCTTCAGATTGGCATAAATCATGTATTTTTCGTGATGGAGTAATTCCGCCTACACGACCAATTTTAATATTAATAATTTTGCAGCTTCCAAGCTTTATCGCTTTTCTTGCATCCTCTAGAGAGTGGATACTTTCATCGAGACAAATCGGAGTGGTGAGTCTCGCTTGTAATTCGGCGTGATCAATAATATCGTTATAAGCTAGTGGTTGCTCAATCATCATTAAATGATACGGGTCAAGGGCTGCTAAGCGATCAATATCGTTTAACGTATAAGCCGAATTAGCGTCAGCCATAAGCGGAATTTCTGGGTGAATTTGTCGAACTCGATCTATTAATTCGACGTCCCAGCCTGGCTTGATTTTTAACTTAACTCTTTTATATCCCTCTGATAGTCGTTGGCCAATGATTTCTAATGTTTCCTCTATACTTTCTTTAATTCCAATGCTAACGCCAACGTCAATCGTTTTTTTCATTCCACCAATTACAGTCGCTAACGGGGCCATTTGCATTTTGGCATAAAGATCCCAAACAGCTCCTTCAAGCGCAGCCTTTGCCATGTAGTTTCCACGAATGTGCTGAAAATAATGTTCGGTAAGCTGATCAGGGTGATTGATTGTATTTTGTAATAGGATGGGGATCAAATAATCCTCAAGAATGTGCCAATTCGATTTCAATGTTTCTTCATTATATAAAGGATCAAGCATCGCTACTGATTCGGCCCAGCCAGAAATTCCGTCCTCGCTGATAACTTCAACCAAAATAAACTCTCGATCATATTCAGTTCCGAAGCTAGTTGTAAACGGAGTAAGTAAATCGAGTTTCATATGGCGCAGAATTACTCTTTTAATCTTCATCATCGACACTCCTCTATCCTTCACGCTTTGTTAGCACATAAAAATTCACAGGTATGGTAGGCTGATTATTCTTCTGATAACCCGTAACCTCCCAGCCACACTGAAACAGGTGTGTGAAAATCTTTCTCGTTTGCATTCGCCATGAAAGTGCCGCGGCATGATTGGTTTCACGAATTTCCCGGAAGTTTTTCGGAATCGCTACATAAATTAGCTCTGTACTAAGATTCGGGATTTTGTTATACTCGATTGCTCCAGGATACACCAATCCATCTTCTTGAACTTCCCACGAATTGATTGTGTTTGAACATCCATCAGATTCAGCGCAAACAATGGATGAATTTGGTCCCTCCTGTGCCAGGGTTTGCCAATGAACGAGAAAACGATCAGACGGAATTCCTTTATTTAGCAAGTCCTCCATTTCTCCATAGCAATTGGATATATAACTCGAGCATCGACCGCCTAGTTTTCCAATATTTAAATAGCCGTTAATGCTTTCTAATGGGTCATACGTCCACGTTATCAATTCGTAACCAAGTTTATATGCCGCTTCTCTTTGTGCATATTTTAATTTTTCACCAATCCCTTTATTACGATATTCTGGCAAAGTGGCAAGAATATGCGAACAGAGATAGACGGTTTGTCCATTAAATCCAGGAAAGCTATATTGAAATGCGATCAGCTGTCCATCAGAAAAGGCACCTAAAACCAAACCTCCATTCTTCACTGCGGTAATCGTTTGGTGGGTAGGAATCGAATCATGTTCTCCCCAAATCTTTGCTTCAAGGGCACGAACCTGCTCTAGTTCGCTATTTTCGTATAGGGCCCGTATTTCAATATCCTCATCGTTGTTTTTCACTGAGATCTACCTCCATTCAAATAAAAGCGCCACATTATAAAGAGGACAGTCTGTCTACATGGTGAGACAAAACCGTTCTTTTTTGAAAATGGGCGCTAAAACATTTAACTTAGTATTCTAATTACTCTTGACTAAAGTCTGCCTCGTTGAGTTTAACGACTTTTGTTTTCTTGACCCATTTATAACCAAGATAAGTCAATAAAAATAATGGAAGTCCAATATAGGAAACTAAAATTCCATACCAATCAATATCCAGGTCCGAAAAAGGCTCCATAATTTTGGCCCAAAATGGCAACAATACATAATGCAGTCGCTAAAATTGGCCCAAATGGATACCACTTTGCAACATAAGGCAAATCATTTAAATCTCGGCCTTGCGCTACATAGGCTTTACGGAAGCGATAATGTGTGATCGAAATACCTAGCCAGGATAGAAATCCGGCTAAACCAGAGGCATTTAATAACCACGTATAAACCGTTCCGTCACCGAACAGTGAGGTAAGGAAACAGAACATACCGATAAATGTAGACACATATAAGGCATTTGCCGGCAATCCTCTTTTATTAACCTTTTTCAGGAATTTTGGAGCCTTACCCTCTTTCGCTAATACCCAAAGTACTCGTGCTGCTGCATATAACGCAGAATTTCCAGCAGATAAAACAGATGTTAGGATGACAGCGTTCATCAACGCCGCTGCAAAGGCTAAACCAGCATTTTTAAACACAAGTGTAAATGGACTAACCGCGACATTTTCTAAATCTGAGCTTAATAACTGTGGATCATTGTAGCTTATCAAACTACCAATAATAATGATTGCTAATACATAAAACAATAGGATTCTCCAAAAGATTTGTTTAATCGCTTTTGGCATATCCTTCCCAGGGTTCTCACTTTCACCTGCTGCTACACCGACCAGCTCTGTACCTTGAAAGGCAAAACCAACAATCATAAAGACACTTATAATAGATAGAACCCCACCTTTAAATGGAGCTTCCCCTTTTGTAAAGTTTTCAAAGCCACCCTCATGACCATTCATAATACCGAAAATCATCAATAGACCGATTACGATAAAAATAATTATCGTTGCCACTTTAATTAAAGCAAACCAAAATTCAGATTCTCCATACCCTTTAACCGACAATATATTTAACCCTAAAATAAGGACTAAAAACAAAGCGCTCCAAATAATCCCTGGTACATCTGGTAGCCAATATTTCATAATTAAAGCTGAAGCCGATAATTCTAAAGCCACGATAATCGCATTGTTGTACCAATAATTCCAGCCAATTGCGAACCCTAATGCAGGGTCAACAAACCTAGATGAATACGTACTAAATGAACCTGTTATCGGAATAAATGCAGCCATTTCTCCTAGGCTTGTCATCAGAAAGAATACCATGATTCCGGCAATAAGGTAGGCGGCCAAGGCTCCACCTGGTCCTGCTTGGGCAACTGTCGCTCCGCTTGCTAAAAAGAGACCCGTTCCAATCGTCCCGCCAATCGCAATCATGGAAAGATGTCTTGTTTTAAGCTTTCGTTCAAGCAGTTCCCCTGACTGTGATGATGGATTGCTGCTATTTTCTTCATAATATGGTTGTCTTGCATGTTGTGAATTTGACATGATACACCTCTAAGCTGTAATAAGTTTTATGATGATTGTTCTGATGCTAGCAATATCGTTTTTGTTAATATTTTTGTTCCATATAATAAGGCATCCAAATGGAAAGTCATTTCTGGATGATGTAGCCCAGGACTTAGGCCGCACCCTAATCCGATCATTGTCGCTTTTAATCCTTTACTCTTTGCCGTATAAAAATGAAAATCCTCGCCACCATTTGAGGTGCAAACTGGGATAATATTCTCTTTACCTAAAATGTCTACAATTGCTTGTGTAGCTATTTTCTTAGCCGTTTCATTTTGGATGGCTGCTGGTACGAGGTCAGCTAATTTCCAATTTATTTTCGCGCCGCTAAGCGTTGAAACCTCGGACACGATTTGTGTCAATTTTTTTTGAAGCTCATCCATTACCTCATTTGTTTGGGCTCTTAAATCAAGACTGAAATCCGCCAAACCAGGAATGATATTGGAAGCCTCATTCGCAACCTGTAGCTGTGTCATTTTTATTGAGTACGGTACATCTGTTTCTAGTGAAACATTTCTTAATTTTTCAACAAGCATCGCCGCAACCTCAATCGCATTGATTCCGTCCTGCGGTCTTGAAGCATGGGCCTGTATTCCTTGGATCGTTCCTTTTACCGTTCCGGCTGATCCATGAACAATAACTGGTGATGCTTTCATCGGTGGAATTTCAAAGATTGGACGTAAATGAATTCCAAATAAAGAAAAGACATTGTTAAGTGCACCTTCTTTTATCATCTGAAGTGCGCCCTCACCCTTCTCTTCGGCAGGCTGAAAAATAAAGCGTAGAGTCTGCTTTGGCACAAAACCACTAGCAGCAATGGACAGTGCGGTGTACAAAACCATCGTGCTGTGGGCATCATGACCACAGGAATGATTGGCTTTGACAACCCCGTTCACCTCTTGTAAGAGTGCATCTAAATCGGCACGGAGTGCAACAACGTGTTGTGTCAGTCCAGGTATCTCAGCAATAATCCCGTAATGTTGGTTAAAGGTTTTTACATTTAGTCCAGCTTTTCTAAGAAGATTTTCTATATAAGCTGAGGTTTTTTTCTCCTCCCAGCTTGGCTCTGCCAGTGCATGTAGCTCATGAAACGTATTCAGCAATGCTTCTTTATGCTGATCAATATACTGAAGTGGATCCAACTTGTCTTTCCCTTCTTTCCTAAATCGCAAATATATGAATATTTATTTAACAAATTACATTATCATTCAGCAACAAATCATAATTATACTTTATCGATATAATATTATTCAATATATAAAATGAAAAAGAATGAGGAACCTCACTCTTTCTTGAACTTGTTTAGCTTTTTTTCTTATTTGGAACTTCTGGAAATGGTAAATGCAAATAGGGATTGGAATAAAACTGTTGGTGTAACACTGTATTTCCCACTTGTGGATCGAATTCTTCATTAACACCATAACTACTCATTAAAAGGTTTTCTAGATTCACAACTGAAATTCGTACCTCATAACAAGGATTTGATGTCGATAAAGGCGGTTGGGGGAAATCCGCCAGAACGGTTAACTGCATTTGCGGTGGTATTTTGAAAAATAGTGGTTTTGTTATGACATGGAAATTTTCCAACATATCTAACGGATGGATGGTTGGATCAAATTCAACACCTTCCTCATCTCCTGCCTCTTCATAGCCAATATCTTCTGGATCAAGAGGTTCCCCACCTAACAAAACCGTTTTTCCTAGTTCCTCTGGTGGACAAGTTGTCCAATTTTTCATTTCAATGATGACCTCTTTTGTTTGCTTTGGGTCTATGTTAATAATATTTAGCGAAATAATAACTGTATTTGGTGTGGCTTCAATTGGACCTGAACTTAAAACAATACCTGGGCTCACATTATTTGAACCATGGTTACTATTGATTGCCCTTTTCTTTTCTTTCCCCACAACCCAACACCTCGTTCATTCATTTTTGTACACAATTATTTAGATGGTAAAACAGAAATAACCTGCCATACCCTCCGTCATTCATTGAAAGTCATCTTCGTTAACCAAAAAATAAAATGTGTTGACATATTATATTCATCCCATCTAAAATAGGATTATGAAAAAAGTCCAAATTATCTATTAATAATGAAAAATGGGGTATTATGATGAAAATTAAGGAAATTACTTATGTTGCATTGTTTGCAGCTGTTATGGGTGTACTTGGAATCGTTCCACCAATTATGTTATCCTTCACACCAGTACCGATTACGCTGCAAACCTTGGGAGTCTTACTTGCTGGAGGGATTTTAGGAGCAAGACTAGGAGCTACAAGTTTATCCGTCTTCTTATTGCTCGTTGCAGCAGGTATGCCATTGTTATCAGGTGGTAGAGGTGGAATTAGTGTATTCGTTGGACCAAGTGCTGGTTACTTATTTGCCTATCCGCTTACTGCATTCGTAATCGGTTATCTGATTTCACGGTTTCGTTCAGTTAAATTACGAAATATTTTATTAGTAAATTTAACGGTTGGAATATTCATGCTTTACCTTTTTGGAGTTCCCGTACAGGCGTTCGTTATGGATATTCCAGTATTGGATGCTGCTAAATTATGTCTTGTCTACATCCCAGGCGATATATTAAAAGCAACACTTGCTTCCTATATCGTTTATCGCTTAAGAAAACATCCTGCATTCCAACAAAAATTAGCAAAAGCATCCTAATTCTACGGAGACACATTTATTGTGTCTCTTTTGTATGAAGCTAGAAAACTAAGAAGGTGAGATATATGGGTAATATTACAGAACCTTATGCAAAGCACGCTTTGCAATTCCCAAATAAAATAGCACTTCAAACACAAGAGGAAAAGATTACATATCACGAATGGGCGAATTTAATTAATAAAACTGCACGGTGGCTTGACTCGTTCGGTGATGAACATAAAACACTTGGAATCTATCTTCCTAATGGTGTCCCCTTCCTCCAATTCTTTTCAGGCGCAGCTGCTGCTGGTTGGACCGCTGTCCTTTTTGACCCAAGGTGGAATCCGATCGAAATCGAGAGACGATTTGCCATTTCCCGTCCCTCCCTCTTCATTACATCGAGAATTTTGCTAGAAAAGGTAAAACACTTATGCACGAATATCATCATGATCGAAGATTGCATGGAAGAAATTTTGAGTTTTAAAGAGATTCTACCAAAAAAGATCAATGCCGATCTCCCATTTTATATGGGCTTTACTTCAGGTACAACGGGCGAACCAAAGGCGTTTATTCGCGGCCATGAATCATGGATCGCAAGCTTCAAGTGTAATAGGTTTGACTTTCATATGAATGAACAAGAACGGGTTCTCATTCCTGGTTCACTCATCCACTCACATTTTTTATATGGAGCCGTTAGCACCTTGTATTTAGGTGGAACTGTTTCTTTACTAAAAAAATTCACATCGAAACAGGCACTTTCCATTATTCAAGCACAGTCTATTACAACCATGTTCGTTGTACCCACAATGATTCATGCTTTCTTAAAGGAAGACATAACGATTTCACAACCTATTAAATTAATTTCCTCCGGTGCAAAATGGGAGGATAGATCAAAAGAGTTAATCCATAAAAAGTTCCTGCAATTAACTAGTTTTGAATTTTATGGTGCAAGTGAGTTGAGCTTTGTTACCGTCCTATCACAAAATGAGAATCTTATAAAACCTGGCTCGGTTGGAAAGCCGTGCTATGGTGTTGAGCTTCAAATTCGCCGTAATAATCTTGAGTTGGCCAATCCTTTTGAGATCGGGAAAATATATATTCGCAGCAATATGCTGTTTCTTGGCTATCTCCAACACCAATTGCCTACCATCCACTCCATTGTTGATTCTAATGGTTGGGTAACTGTAGATGATATGGGCTACCTCGATCAGGACGGCTATTTATTTATAGTAGGAAGAGAAAAAACATGATTTTATATGGTGGGATTAATCTTTTTCCTGAGGAGATTGAAAAAGTAATTTCCACCCATGAACAGGTAGAAGAAGTGGCGGTTATCGGAATTCAGGATGAATATTGGGGACAAATTGCCTGCGCAGTAATCATTGGCAACGTTACGAAGCGAGAGTTGATTCGCTATTGTAAAGAAGCACTTTCCTCTTATAAAATACCGAGAAAATGGGTATTCGTCGATAAAATGCCCTATACGATCAGTGGAAAAATTGCTAGAGCTCAATTAAAGGAACAACTTGAAAGAGAGGTGATGAGCCATTAACAGAGCAGTAATTGTTGAAGCCAAACGCACACCGATTGGGAAAAAAAATGGAATGCTCCGACATATTCAGCCACATGAGCTTGCAGCGCCTGTTCTTCAAAGTCTTGCAGAAGGCTTAGAAAATATAATAGATGAAGTGATATTAGGGAATGTCGTCGGTCCTGGTGGAAACGTAGCAAGGGTTGCTTCACTCGAAGCTGGCCTACCTCTTTCTGTAACAGGTATAACAATTGACCGTCAATGCAGTGCTGGGTTAGAAGCGATTCGCATGGCTTGTTATTTTGTTCAAGGTCGCGCAGGAAACTGCTACCTTGCGGGTGGTGTTGAAAGCTCAAGCACCTCACCATTTCCAGAACGGGCCCGTTTTTCTCCAGACAGTATTGGTGATCCAGATATGGGAGTCGCTGCAGAATTAGTAGCGAAAGAGTATGGGATAAGTCGAACGAAACAAGATCAATTTGCTTTATTAAGCTATGAGCGGAGCTGGGCGTCTTTCCAAGCAGACTTGTTTAATGAAGAAATTGTACCGATTTCCACTCAATCCGTTGATGAGGAATTTTCGAAGAAGCGTAATTATGAACTTCTTTTAAAACGAGCAAAGCCAATCTTTATGAAAGAAAATGGTACTGTGACCGCTGCAAATAGTTGTGGGATTAATGATGGTGCCAGTGCTGTACTGGTAATGGAAGAGAAATTGGCCAAGATGAATGGGTTTAATCCTGTGATACGCTTTGTCGATAGTGTCGTTTCAGGCGTACATCCAAATTTTCCAGGCATATCCCCTGTCCCTGCAATAACAGAGCTTTTATCAAGAAACAAATTGGTAATGGACGATATTGATATAATCGAAATAAATGAAGCATTCGCATCAAAGATAGTTGCCTGCCAAGAACAGCTTTCTATCCCGTCCGATAAACTGAATGTATGTGGCGGTGCCTTAACAATGGGACACCCATACGGGGCATCTGGTGCAATCCTTGTCACCCGATTGGTTCATGAGGTAAAAAGGCGAAAGAATGCAAAATATGTAATAGCAGCGGTGGGCAGTGGCGGAGGAATCGGCGTTGCAATACTTTTTGAGGTGGTTATGTGAAAACAGAGAGTATAGAAATAGTGTTTCGGGAACAGGATGTAAGGCAATACATCAAAGTTACAGATGACCGTAATCCAATTTACACAAATATTGAAAGCGCTCAAAGCAATGGTCATCAAACCATTCCGCTTCCTCCTACGATGCCGATGATTGCTTATAAATGGATTGAGATACCATGGACACTAAAAGAGCCGCTTATTCATCGGTCACAGGAATGTATTCATCATCAAACAATGTATATTAACACACCATATTTTGCACAGGTTCTCTTAAAGGAGAAAACAATGCGGAAAAACTATCAAGTGGTTAACCAAATACTTCGGATTGTTGATTGTGATCAAGTCCTTTGTTTTGAAGGAATTTCACAACTTATTGCAGGTGATCTCTCATGAAAACGATTGGCTTCATCATAACGGAGGTTGATATTGAAGGGTATGCAAACATATCCGGCGACTACAATCCCGTTCATTTAGATTCCAATTACGCTCGGGATCATGGGTATCAGGATAAAATTGCCCATGGAATGCTATCAATGGGAAAAGTGTGGAGTGTTCTTTCTTGTCATTTACTTACGGATAGCGCTTGGCCGGAAAAGTACGAACTTAAATTTCTCGCACCAGTGTTTGTTGGTGATATTGTTACACTAAATGTGGAGAAAAATGATGAGATGATTTTATTGAACGGTTTATGTTCTGGTAAACCTATTTTAAAGGGTAAAATTATGCTGAAAAAATAAGGATAAGCTCCCTCCTTATTTCATTTTACGACTGAAAAATCTGTCAAACGCATTTTGATGACATAAAACGGAAAATACAATAAAATATAGAAAAGTCAAACTATTTAGGAGCGTCTATATGGAAGTTTTTTCTCTAAGTGGAGCTAGTGGGACTGGAAAAAGTACAAGCGCCATAGCTTTTGCTCATAAGCATAGAATCCCCGCACTCATTGATGATGGCTTGCTAATTTTCAACGGGCAAAGAATTGCCGGTACATCGGCCAAGTTTGAGAAGAATGCACTCACTGCCGTTAAGCGGGCAACCTTTTTTGATGAAGATCACTTAAAGGAAGTCCAAATGGCCATCAGTAATTACTATATAGACCGGATATTGATAATCGGAACTTCAGATAAGATGACTCGTTTAATCGCAGAACGGTTAAAGCTTGGTAATATAAAGCACTATTATTATGTTGAGGATATCCGTACTTCTAGTGAAATAAAACTTGCACAATTTATTCGCAAAACAGAGGGAAAACACATTATTCCCATTCCATACAAACAAGTTGACCAAAATTTCTTTAAGAAGCTTATTCAGCGGGGCGTTGATATTTTCTCATCAAAAAAAGAAAGAATTGGCGAAAACACGATTGTTCATCCCGATTTTCACCGTGGAGCGATAAAAATACATAAGAAAGTATTTCAAAATATGATCGAAATCATTTGTTCTCAATATCCTCTCATTGAGGAATGCAAGTCGGTTGAGTTTCATTTGGAAGGCTTACCGATCCTCCGTGCAAGCATCTCGATTAAATACCCCTTTGGTGGTAATATCATTGAAATGATTGAAGAAATGCAAAAAGACATTCGCTACCATTTTCAGCAAAACTTAAACATTGAACTATATTCCGTAAATCTTACTATCCATCTCGCAAAAAAAATGGAAAGCTCTAGAAATCTTTGAGCTTTCCATTTTTTATTTAAGTATAAACTGCAAATATCTTGATGAGTCTTATGTGCGACGCATAAACTGAGGGGCACGTTTTTCAACAAACGCTGCTACTCCTTCTGGGAAATCGTGCTCATCAACAAAAGGTGTAGAACCATTCCATAGGACAGGAGCACTATTAATGCATTCATTGACCGATTTTTTCACAGCAAGAAGTGATGCAGGTGACATTGATGCAACTAATTTGCCCATTTTAAAAGCATAACGGTCTAATTCTGATTCTTCTACTAAATAATTTAGCATGCCTAAGGAATATGCCTCTTCAGCCTTTAATATTCTTCCTAAATAGACTAGTTCTTTTGTTACACTTGGACCCACTAAATCAACAATTCGCTTGGCAAATTTATTATTTAAGGTGATCCCTAATTTCCCAACTGGAATTCCTAATCTTGCTTTATCGGATCCGATTCTTATGTCACAGGCAAGCGCAAGCTCTAATCCAGCTCCCATTGCTGGTCCATTTATGACTCCAATGGTGGGTAGAGGCAAGCCTTCAATTGTGGAAATGGCTTTTTCCATTAACACAAAGGCATTCTCCGCTTCTTCTAATGTCATTTCATGAAATTCACCTAGGTCCGAACCCGCTGTAAATTGCTCTCCTGCTCCTCTAAGCAGCAATACTCTATTTTTGGGATTTTCTAAAACCTGTTCTCCAATTTGTGCCAATTGATCCCACATATTTGCAGTCAACGCATTACGTTTCTGAGGACGATGAATCGTAATGATTGCAAGCCCAGCAGCTTCCTGTAAAGTAATTTTCGCTTGCTCCTCCGTCATTCTCTTAATTCCTACCCGCATCCGTACTCTCTCCTTTACCGAATGATTATCGAACATTTTATATGTAACCAGAATTAAATTCGCACAATTTCCGACAACAATTGATTGAATGTTCCGTCTTTGTAATTATAACATACTGTTCTACAACACTATTGGTGAATAGGAAAATAATTCTTTTTTTCTAACATTCATAATGCGATTGGATTTAATGTCAGAATATTTGTAATAATACTAAAATAATGTTAAAATATGGGTAATGTTAGACGGGGGTGATGATGACATGTTGAAGGTGATAAGGTTAGACAAGCTCATTCTGAGCGTATTATTACTTTCAAATCTCTACTATTATTTTTATTACATATTCCATTTTGAAAGTGCTACATTAATTAATTCTCTTTGGACGATTTTGTTTTTGTTTGGCATTGTTTGTTCTTCTTACTTTTTATACCGCATCTTCAGAAAATCTAGCTATTCACTATACTTATCGCTGGCTGTTTTGATCATGAGTGTTACTTCATTAGGGGCTTTTAGCTTTAGACAATTACTGCAGGGCTTCTTTTAATCAAAAACCCGACTATTCGAATAGTCGGGTTTTTGATTATTTAGGTTGATTTAGGAAGAAATAAGCCCGAATCATAAAGTATGAAACCTCTTCTGGAAGCAGTTCCTTAATTGGTTTAAGTTTATCAGTCGCGGCAGTCCTAACCGCTTCTTCAATTTTCGGTCGGTATTCCAACGGTAACTCCTTGTCCCAATTGATGTCGAGCCCCTCCTCTGCACATCGAATAATATGAGATTGAATGGTGATAAGGGACATGTTACGCACTTTTGCGATATCAGCAAAGGATACTCCTTCCATGTAATGATCATAACTGATTAGATGTGAGGGCTTTGTTTCTTTCACACCACTTTGCTCTCTTTTTGTTCTAGAAAGTTTTTCTTCCTCTAAATGTAATCCATTTTCCTCCACTAAGCTTGGTTCTCGATCTGGATGATTTTCGCAAAAAGTTCGAATGGCTTGAAGAAACGGAAGTCCATATTTTTCTAGTTTATGAGCACCAACACCTTTAACTTGTAAAAATTCTCCGTTTGTTTTAGGCAGTTTTTTACACATATCTTGTAAACTAGAATCAGAGAATATCACAAAAGGCGGTACTTTCTCCTGTTCAGCAATCGTCTTTCGGAGTGAACGAAGCTCCTCAAATAAAGGATCAGCTTTAGAAATGGTTTTTGCCCTAATTTCTTCTTTTCTCGTAACCGTTTGTTTTCCAGGTAAGTACGGCTTTTCCTTTAGTTGAAACATAGATGGTTGGAAACTGACCATTTTCTACTCCAATAACATCTTCCGTGATTAAATAATCAATAAATTCTGTTACATCCTTCACGCTTTTCTCCTGCATCATTCCATACGTTGTTAACTGATCAAATCTGAATTGTGTAACCGATTTGCTTCTAGATCCGGTTAACACCTTCGCGACAGCGGCCTTGCCAAATCGCTGCCCCATTCTGACGATACAGGACAGGACAATTTGCGCCTCCTTCGTAACATCAACTGACTGCCTTATATCGGTACAATTACTGCACTGTCCGCACGGACCTTTGGAGGCTTCATTAAAATATTCGACAATCCATGATTGAAGACAATGCTCCGTATGACAATATGCAACCATTTGCTGGAGCTTTTCGAGCTCGAGCCCGATTCGGTCACGCTCTAATGACTGATCGATTAAAAAACGGTGTACTTGTGTATCGCTTGGACCGTACATTAATATACAGGTACTTTCTAAACCATCACGACCAGCCCTACCCGCCTCTTGATAATAGCTTTCCATATTTCGAGGCATTTGGTAGTGAATAACAAATCTAACATTGGATTTATCGATCCCCATTCCGAAGGCATTTGTCGCAATCATGACCGGTTTTTCATCCTGTAAAAAATCATTTTGTTGTTGAAATCGCTCATTATCACTTAAGCCTGCATGATAACGTGCAACATTTATATTCGCTTTTTGAAGTGTTTGATAAAGCGTATCGACTACTTTGCGTGTTGCTGCATAAATAATCCCTGACTCTTTTTCATTTTTCTTTAAATAATCAAGCAAAAATCGATCTCGATCCTGTCCTTTAACGACTGAAAAGGAAAGATTATTTCGCTCAAAGCTTGTTACAACTTCCTGTGAGATATGTAGTGATTGACAAATATCATTCCGAACCTGTGTTGTCGCTGTTGCTGTTAACGCAAGAATAATCGGTTTTGATTGAATGTGGTTTAGGATGCTAGAGATGTAGAGATAACTCGGACGAAAATCATGGCCCCATTGCGAGATACAGTGCGCCTCATCGACAGCGATGAGCGGAATCTCGATTCCTTCTAACTCACTTAAAAATTGCCCTGATTCCAGACGTTCAGGAGAGATATAAATGAGCTTATAATGACCTGTTCGTGCGAGCATCATCCTTTCATTCATTTCTGCACTTGATAAACTGCTATTGATGTATGTAGCAGAGATTCCTAGCTGTAGAAGTGTATCGACTTGGTCCTTCATTAAGGAAATAAGTGGAGAGATGACGATGGTTGTTCCAGAAAAAACAAGTGCGGGGATTTGATAGCAGAGAGATTTCCCTCCTCCTGTAGGCATTACACAAAGTGTGTTGTCACCGCTAAAGATGTGTTTCAACGTGGCTTTTTGACCATCGCGGAATTCATCATAGCCAAAATGCGTTTTTAATATTTGCTCTGCAGCTTGATACAATATTGATCCTCCTCCATTATTGGAGACTAATTTTTCGCACCTTTAATTATACAGTTTTAAACGGAGTTTTTGTATAAATAGACACAAGAATAAGAACGTAATCGTTCCAAATAAACAAAGGAACCCATACTATCATGAGTTCCTTACCAACTAATTATCCGAATAGTTAACATAATGTTATTATCGTTTACCTTTTGTGTAAAGTGCCAAAATAAAGGCTATGATTGGCAAAAGAATAAATAGTCTCGTATATCCTGGCTGAGTAAATAACATCATTGAAGGGATTAAAAATAACAAACCACTGTAAACATACGATTTCCATGATTTTTTCCAAATGGCATGAAGGAAAAACAGACCTGAAGCAATAATCATTCCCCAAATAAGAAAACCAACCAATATGAGTCCCCAATCCCCCAGTTAAATCCTAACAAGAAGGCTTCCATTTGACTCCCCCAAGTGATTGTTTTGAAATCATATTTCGTTCAAGCTGTTAGGGATAAAAACATTTACCTTATCTTTATTATACGCTTTTAAAGTTTCGCTTGTGTGACTAGTGGTAAATTCTTTTAGTTGTCTATATAAATAAAAGCAAGAAAAAAAGTGGAGAAGAGCAAATTTCCCCACTTTTAGTACATAATCACAATCATAATCTTAGTCTTTTTTTACAAAGGTACTCGGCATCACAACAGCGACAACCTCACCACGAGCACAAAGGGTATCATTTGCATATACTTCTGTTTCGACTTTAAACTTTTTTGGATGGATTTCTTGGACCGTTCCCACAGCTTTTAGTGGTACACCATGAGGCGTAGGCTTTAGGAAATCCACCTTTAGGGAAGCGGTTACAAAACGAGGCGGTTCGACGCCATCTCCGACCTCATGTCCATTCTTCTTATGTAATGTCAATGCCGCGGACCCAGTCCCGTGACAATCAATTAAAGAAGCAACAACACCACCATAAACGAAACCTGGTAGAGCTGTATGCTCTGGCTTCGGTTCATAAATTGTCAATGTTTTTTCCCCTTGCCAACCTGTCCGAAGCTGATGTCCGTGTTCATTTAGTCGACCACATCCATAACACCACGCAAAATCATCTGGATACTCATCTTGAATTGCATTTACAACCTTTTCAATCGTCTCTGCCACACCATTACCTCCTTTTTGTTTCATTATACCATATTTTATCTGAATTGGTTGAAAATTGCGGAAATTTATCGTGGAGCTTCATTACAACTTTTTTCCAATTAAAATCCACGGCTAAAGAAAAAGACCCGGATTAGGTCTCTGTTTACATAAATTTATATATTCCTATCTTCTTTTAATTCCTCTCTCGTCTCATACCAATTTATGACCTGAGTTAGGATAGCGAACACGAACACGAAATTCATCGCCCAAACATTCATAAACGGCGCAATTCCACCAAATTCGATTGTTTCGTACCCTTTTAATTTCATCACGATCATCGATTCAATAAATATCAGGATAAACCCCACTACAGCTGAAACAGCGCATCTAATCATTATCGTTCCCCCGCTAGTATACGATTCACAAAAATTGAATGGCGACAAAAACACTGTTTTAATATTTCAATAATTTAATCTAATAATAGAAATAAAACATTGTCAAAAACAATGACTTATAGCACTTGTTGTTTTATTTTATTCAATAAACATATAGGTTATTGCCAGTCTTAGTAATAAAAGGAAAAAGCAGGAATTCTCAAAACAGAGATTCTTGCTTTTTCCTTTTATATAATGGTGAAATGTTGCCATTGTACTGGAAGTAAGGGTAAATAGGGATTCTTTAAAAAGCGATCATCCACAAGAACAATCGTCCCTTGGTCGGCTTCTGATCGAATCAATCTTCCGCCAGCTTGTAACACTTTATTCATTCCAGGATACACATACGCATATTCATACCCGTTTTTGTTATTTGCTGAAAAGAAATCCCTCATTAGATTACGTTCAAAACTGAGTTGGGGTAAGCCAACACCCACCACGACCACTCCATTTAATGAATTACCAACCAAATCAACACCTTCTGAAAAAATTCCGCCAAGGACCGCGAAACCGATCAATGGTTCTTTTTCGTCAGCATGGAATGTCTCTAAAAACGCCTCCCTGTCATCTTCATTCATATCTCTTGTTTGCACTAACGTTTTCGTTTTCGTGTCGATCTGTTTGAAGTGTTCAAACACAGTGATTAAATATTGATACGATGGAAAAAACACCAAGTAATTTCCCTGTCTACTCTTTATTAATGATTGGAGCATCGCCGTAATCTGTTCCTTCGTTCGCTCACGATGTGGTAATCGGGTAGACAAAGGCTGAATATAGACATCGACCTGTTCCTGTTTGAACGGTGAAGGAATGGACAAAAGGTAGTCTTCCTCTGTTCCACCAAGTATTTCTTGATAATATGGCAATGGCGTAAGTGTTGCAGAAAAAACACCTTTGCCCGAACCCCTTTGGTCATTTGCCTTAAAAGACTGGATGGGTCAAGGCAAAATAACTTAAGCATCAAGTCATTTCTATATTTCTTAGCATAAATAACAAAATGTTCGTCAACAAGTTCATAAATTCTCAAAAACCTTTGAGCATTAAAGTAGGTATCCAATAGAATCTCGGTAAAAGTATCATCCTGTACAAGAACTTGTTGCGCCAATCTGATAAATAGGGTTAATTTATCTTTGAATTCAGGATCAAGTGAAGAAAGTACATACTCTTTTTGATCATTCATTTCCTTTTTTATCTTATTAAACGCAGAATTCAAGCTATTTGCAATCTGGTAAAGTTCATGTTGTCGACCTTTAAGTTCATTTTTCAGTGAAAGAAAATCAGCTTTATTTAATGAAGCAGAAAACATCTCTCGACCTCGATCAACGAGATTATGTGCTTCATCAATTAACAGCACAGTAGATTTTTTTTGCTCCTCTAGTAAACGTTTTAAGGACACGCGCGGGTCAAAAATATAATTATAGTCACATATAACCGCATCAGCAGCATAGGCTAAATCAATTGAAAACTCAAATGGACAGACAGAATGCTTACGGGCGTATTCCTCAATTACACCCCTAGTCATGCTATGCTCATGTGCAAGAATATCTAAGACTGCTTCATTAATCCGATCATAATAACCTTTAGCAAATGAACAATACTCTGGTTGGCATTTCGTTTCCTCTTGAAAACAAACCTTATCCTTGGCCGTAATTGTGACCGTTTTCAACTCAACACCATTCGCTTGCATCCGACGAAAAGCTTCCTCGGCCGTCGTTCTCGTTATGGTTTTTGCTGTTAAATAAAATATCTTGTTGATATGCCCTTCTCCCAAAGCCTTAACAGCAGGAAACAGCGTTGATATTGTTTTTCCGATTCCGGTTGGCGCCTTAACAAAAAGGTTTTTTTCGTTTAAGATTGTCTTAAAAACTGCTGCCGCAAGCTTTCTTTGCCCTTCTCGAAACGTTACAAATGGGAAGGTTAATTGGGATATCGTCCGATTCCGTTTCAGCGAATGTGCATGTTGTAGTTTCGAAAACGGTGCATACCCCTTTAACACCTCTAATGCAAAAACTTCGAGTTCATCGATATGGTATTTATTTTTCAAATACTTTTTTTCTTCTGTTTCAACATGCACATAAGTCAACTGGACAGATATTTGTTCAAGATGGTGATCAAGCGCATACAGATAGGCATACATTTTAGCTTGGGCCCAGTGTACTGGATATCCTTCGGGCTCGATCTGATCAAGCGGCAGTGAGAATGATTTGATTTCATCGACCATAACACTTCCGTCGTCCTGAAATAGTAGACCATCACATCTGCCTTCAATGATGAAAATCTGATCTTCAAATGGTATCTCTGCCCGAAGATACAGTTCTTTCAAATCTCCTTCAGCATAGGTTTTCTGGACACTTTGATGAATCTTTGTGCCATCAATGAACGTGGATTGCGAGCGGAAACGAGAGTCAATACTCCCGCTGCTATACACATATTCAACTAGCGTTCTAACTGAAATACATACCTCGTTTAACACAAAACACCAACTTCCTAATACCAAACAACAGAATATATGTTCTATTTCAAGTATAGCAGAAATCGTTTCGAAAATCACAGAATGAACGGAATAGAATCGTTGAATAGTTAGGACATAGTCCGCTTTTCCGCTAATAATCTTTGAAACTCAATTTCTAATTCCGGAGATGGTTCAATGCTAAGGCGACTTAACACCTCGGTTATTTTCGTTTCAATCAGCAGACGTTTTTCTTCGTAATCAACCTGGATTGCTTGCATTGGTTTATACTGAATGAATTCGTTATAGGGACCTTCAAATAGCTGGAGCTGTCCATCCTTAATTTCGATGATTCGATTGGCTATTTGCGAAATAAACCGGCGATCATGGGAAACGAAGATGATGGTTCCCTCATATTGTTCAAGCAGTGATTCTAATGCTTCAACCGATTGAATATCTAAGAAGTTTGTTGGTTCATCTAGAATCAATGTATTGATGTCACTAACGAACAATTTAGCAAAGGCAACTTTTACTCGCTCACCTCCACTTAGTACTCCAACTTTCTTATAAACATCTTCTCTGAAAAAATGAAGTCGAGCTAATACGGTGCGGATAAACGTTTCATCCTGATTTGAGGTTAGCTGCACGTTCTCCAATATTGATTTTTCGGCTAAAAGGCTATCGAGATTTTGACTAAAGTAACCGATCTTCATCAACGGCGAAATAGAAATGGCACTATCTCCCTCAATCATTTTCTTTAGTAGGGTCGTTTTCCCACTTCCGTTCGCACCAATAATGGCCAGCTTATCCCCGCCTCGAACAGTAAAGCTCCCTCCCTTCCATAAAATTCGCTTACCGACTGCTCCTTGCAGATGGTTAACTCGAAGAACAATCTTATTTTTAAAGATGGCTTCATTGGGCAAATTCATCTTGATTGGCGCCAATTCTCCACCCTTTTCTACTTTTTCTAGCTTTTCTAGACGAGTTTCCATTGCTTTGGCCGTTTGTTGCAGCTTTTTTTTCTTATTTGCGTAATAAGGTTTTGAATTCCTCGCTTCAGCTAAATTCACATTTTTCGGCTTCTTTGTCGCCTTTTCTGCTTTTCGTTCCTTTAAAATAATTGCTTCTTCCAGTTGCTTTTTCTTTTTTTCATATTTTTCATATTCTGTCTGATGTGTCCGCCGTTCCAGCTCTTTTTGGTCAACGTAATCAGAATAATTTCCTTTGTACACCGTTATGTTTTTGTTATCTATTTCCCAAATGACTGTACAAAGCGAATCCAAAAAGGCGCGGTCATGTGAGATAAGAACGAGCGCTCCAAGCCAATTCGCAAGCTTTTCCTCTAACCATTCAATATGCGCTGTGTCAAGATGGGTTGTTGGCTCATCCGCAAACAGAATCTCTGCATTACTCGTAATCGCTTGGTTAATATATTCCTGCGTAACTTCACCACCACTTTTGGTTGTATTTGTCCTTTTCAGCTGTGGTAGAAACTCTAAAGATGTATTTATGGTGATGACGCCGCTATCGGGAGTCCTCTTACCTGCTAAAATCTCCAATAGGGTTGTTTTCCCTGAACCGTTTCGGCCTACCAGGCCAATTCGATCATTTGACCCAATCGTTAGATGTTCAATATCTAATAAAATTTTGTCTTTCATGTATTGCTTTATCTGATTTGCTTCTAATAGCATAAGATCATCTCCATTTTCAAATATGATGGAGACTCATAAAAAAGCCTCCTACCTGCATTCAGGATAGGAGGCTTAGGTTCACAAATATATAGGGAGATCTCCCTATTTGAACCCACATAATGAAGCCAATCCTATCCTGAAAACGCAAATTAAAAACAACACAAATTAGAGCAGTATATTCACCGCTAATTCGCTTGTCATTAATTTATAGTCTTCGAAAAATAGGATTATAAAATCATTTAATTGGGTCACCCTTCCGTGTTTATCTATTTTTACAATATCCAACAAAAAGACCTCTGTCAACCTTCAATGCCCACCACAATTAGCTGCCACTAAAAAGATTAATCGATCAAAACACACACCTATACGGTCTAAATCATACGCCCTTAAATTTCTGGATATTTATAAAATTTTATTATATCAAAAAAACTTTATTTTTCTAAAAAAACTTTCTTTTTCCGTAAAGACCGCGATAAATGCCGCAATTTCAATGTTTTTTCATTCATCGATAATGTCACTAAAAAATAGGTTTTGACATTATCAAACTCGTATAAGTATTATATTAAAATAACAAGGAGGTTGTAACATGTCAGGAATTAATAGACAGAAAATTGTGGATAGTGTTCCGCAAAAAGGATTCTTTGGACATCCTAAAGGCTTATTCACTCTTTTCTTCACAGAATTTTGGGAGCGTTTCTCCTACTACGGGATGAAAGCGATCCTCGTATATTATTTGTATTTTGAAATCTCTAAAGGCGGATTAGGGATTGACCAATCCCTCGCAGCATCCATCGTATCCATTTACGGTTCATTAGTTTATATGAGTGGTATTATCGGTGGCTGGTTAGCTGATCGGATATTCGGTCCATCTAAAGCGGTATTTTACGGTGGAATATTAATTATGTTAGGTCACATTGTTTTAGCTATCCCTGGAAGCTTTACGATGTTTATCCTTTCCATGGTCCTGATTGTGCTTGGAACTGGTTTATTGAAGCCAAACGTTTCAACCATAGTTGGTGATATGTACAGTGAGCAAGATAATCGTCGTGATGCAGGTTTCACAATCTTCTATATGGGAATTAACATGGGAGCGTTCTTATCTCCGCTAATTGTCGGATCTATAATGAAAACAAGCTTCCACTTAGGTTTTGGTGTTGCTGCAATTGGAATGTTCTTAGGATTAGTTATGTTTGTTTTAACAAAGAAAAAGAACCTTGGGCTAGCTGGAACAAATGTTCCGAATCCGCTTTCGCCTTCAGAAAAGAAGAAAACCTTCACCTTTATTGGTTTAGCTGTTGCGATTATCGCTATTTTATTCGCCATATTAATTCCAATGGGACTTTTAACTTTTGAAAGCTTTATTAATCTAGTTACAATTCTCGCGATTCTGATTCCAACTACTTATTTCATTATCATGTATCGCAGTCCAAAAACAACTGCTGTTGAACGTTCACGTTTGATCGCATATATTCCACTATTCATTGCTGCCGTAATGTTTTGGGCAATTCAAGAACAAGGCTCAACGATTCTTGCAATCTATGCTGAAACACGTACACAGTTGAATTTTGCAGGTTTTAATATCTCTCCTGCATGGATCCAATCATTAAATCCATTATTTATTATTACCTTTGCACCAATTTTTGCTTGGATGTGGGTGAAATTAGGAAAGCGTCAACCAACGATTCCACAAAAATTTGCGTTATCATTGCTTTTCTCAGGTTTTTCATTCCTTGTGATTCTTTTACCTGCGATGATTGGTGGAGATGATTCATTAGTTAACCCATTATGGTTAGCGCTAAGTATTTTAATCTGTGTATTCGGAGAATTATTATTATCTCCAGTAGGATTATCTGCAACTACCAAATTAGCACCAGCTGCTTTCTCTGCACAAATCATGAGCTTATGGTTCTTAGCAAGTGCTGCTGCACAAGCGATTAATGCCCAGCTCGTTAAGTTTTACTCTGCTGACACTGAAACTCTTTATTTTGGAGGAATAGGTGGAGCTTCAATTTTACTTGGTATTATTCTATTAATGCTTGCACCGAAAATTCAAAGTTATATGAAGGGTGTAAGATAAAAATCATAATAAAAAGAGTGTCCCTCCCTTTAAGTAATACACTGTATTACTAAGAGGAAAGGGCACTCTTTTTTATTTTAAACTGGGTTAAATTTGACTGTTGATTTCCGCTCCAGGTGCTCCCTTTCCGCGGGGAGTCCGGGAGCCTCCTCGGCGCCTTAGCGCCTGTGGGGTCTCCCGCGACACCTTCTCCCGCAGGAGTCTCGCACCTTCCGCTCCAATCAACAGTGTGCTCAAAAATCAAGACCTTTCTTTTTACAGCCTATTTTAAAACTCTTTAAAAAAGCCGATCTGTTTTATTTCCTCTAAATGAATCTCAGAAAGCTTTTCTAACAATTGACTTCCATGCGGAGTTACTTCGATAAGAATGCTTCGGCCGTCTTCGGGATTTTTCCTGCGAGATACTAACCCAAGTGCCTCACATCGGTCCGTTAATCCAACACAAGCATGATGGGTAATTTGTAATCTTTCCGCTAACTCTCTTGCCGTAACATAATCCCGACCTGGAAAGCCTTTAATAGCTAATATCAATTGATGCTGCTGTGGTGTTATCCCAATCTGTTTGGCCGCTGTTTCACTAAATTTTTGAAACTTACGTAATTGATAGCGAAATTCTGCTAAATATTCATAAACTTCCTTCGAAACAGGTTTTTTCAACTATTTTCCCTACTTTCATATTGATAAATATATCTTATCACGATATAATATAAAATATCACAATATATCGTATTAAGATATATTTTTTCGTCTCACCATTTTATTCTATTAATTGGTGAATTTTGTTTACATTATATACTCGTTAAAGGTGGTGAACCATAGTGGCGCTAATGGATTTCTTCTCTCCGACCTCAATCAGTGGCGTGATTTTTTTTACAATCGGTTTCGTTTTTACCGTCTACTTCAATATTAAAGTTTACCTATGCCATCAATAAGAAAAAACCAGACAGTGGTCAACTTTTTGACTGTTGTCTGGTTTCATTTTTGTTCATTACAAATTTGAAAATTCTTTGACCAGTTCTTCAAACCTCATTAGAGTGTTTTCGATAGGTGTTGATGCAGTGAGATCTACTCCTGTTTTTTGCAGCAACTGAAGCGGATAATCTGAGCTGCCACTTTTTAAGAATTCTAGGTAACTCGTTAAGGTTTTTTGATCACCTTCAAGAATTTTCGTTGCAATATGAATAGCAGACGCGAAGCCTGTTGCGTATTTATATACATAAAATGGTCGATAAAAATGCGGAATGCGCGACCAACCAAATTTTACTTCTTCATCTAATACAACCTCAGGTCCATTGTATTCAATAAATAAGCTTTCATATAATTCATTAAAAACTTCCACATTTAGCGGCTGCCCTTTTTCGGCCAATTCATGAGTCTTCATTTCAAATTCAGCAAACATCACTTGAGTGAAAAAGGTCCCTTTAAACTTATCGATAAAATGATTAATTAAGAAACGTTTCATTTCTGGGTCTTGCTCGTGGTTAATTAAATAATTAATCATCAGCACTTCATTCACAGTTGAAGCGACCTCGGCAACAAATATACTATAGCGAGCGGTGATCTGTGGCTGATGCTGTGAACTTAATTTGCTATGTACTCCATGTCCACATTCATGTACTAATGTAAATAAACTATCTAAATCGTCCTGATGATTTAAAAGAATGTATGGGTGTACTCCATAAACCCCTAAGTTATAAGCCCCAGACCTCTTCCCGGGGTTTCACGCACATCAATATAGCGAGAATTTTTAAATTCTTGGAGTATGTTGAGGTACTCACTCCCCAACGGTTCTAATCCTTTGAGCATTAACTTAAAGGCATCTTCATAAGGGATTTCCTTTTTTACACCCTTGACTAAAGGCACGCTCAGATCATATTGACGAAGTTCGTCCAATTGTAATTTTTCCTTGCGAATATTCGTGTATCGGTGCAAAGGGGCGATGTTTTTTTTAGTGGAAAGAATGAGATTTGTATATACATCCTTTGGAACATTATCACCAAATAAAGCTTTCTCTAATGCAGAAGGATAATTTCTAATTCTCGCCATGGTCGCATTGGTTTTAATTGCAGCTGATAAGGTTGAAGCAATCGTATTTTTAGCAGACACATATGGTTTGTAATAAGCCTTATAGGCTTCCCGCCGCTTGTTACGATCTTCATCCTCTATTATTTTCGAATACATCCCACGTGTTAGTTCAATTTTTTCACCATTATCAGCAACAATATCTCCAAATTTTATATCAGCATTATTAATCATGCCAAACGTATTGGACGGTGCTGATAAAGCTTCCCCTAACTGAGATAAAATCGATTCCTGCTCCTTACTTAATACATGTGCCTTATAGCGAAAGGAGTCAAACAGATCTTCTGCAAAGTAATCTAAGCCTTCTTCTTCAGAAATATAACTCTTTAAGGTTTCCTCATCCAAGCTCAATAAATAAGGCATGAAAAAGGATGTCGCCGAGCTTACCTTTACACTAAGACTCCTCGCTCGATCCAATAATGATTGGGACGACGTATTTCGTGTATCTTCATCCACCTTTAACATACAATAAGCGTAAACTCTGTTAAATAAAAAGGATAACTCCTCACTCTGTTTTAAATACTGATATAAGCTTTTTCCATCATGAATGGTTCCGTCAAATTCTTTAAGTTTCCCTACCATTATTTCAATTTTAGCTAAGTCCTCTTCCCATTTGTTAAGGTCAGTGTATAGGTCCGCTAAATTCCATTTTTCGTTGATTGGAACTTCTGTTCTTGACTTATAGGTAGTCATGAAATTCCCTCCATTCATTTTGGTTAAATTTTACCCGTTTTCCAAAAATCCTTCTATCAATATGCTTATGTGTGAATTGGATCAATAAGACTCGTAAGGAAATAACACGAAGGTCGAACATTTTGTTTAATATTCAGATGAGATGGATGATTCTTATTATTTATTAAAATTTATTCTGATCAATCAATAAAATATATCTCCTTTTATAAAACAAGCCTGCATATTTGGCAAATCAATACATAACATATGTCATGAAATTCATTTTGCGTATGATTGATTGTCCATTTAAAATAGCGATCCTTCTAAAAAGAAGAACCGCTAAATTACTATAATACATTATATTTTTGTTAAAACGATTCCTACCAAGGCTGAGAAAAGTCCCACGACCTGATAGACCTTCAGTTTCTCTTTATATAGGACACAACCGACAAATACAACAACGAGGCAATTTAAGCTAACAACAGGAAAGACCACGCTAGCGATACCCGTCTCAAGAGCAAAGAAATAACTACTATAGCCGATAATGCTAATAATACCGACAATTGCACCAAGCTTCATTACCAGGTAAATTGATTTCTTCCTTGTTTTTAAGCATGTGTACCAATAAATAAACACTTCCTCCCCCATATAATGAAATAAGAATATTTATCGATTCAATATGGAGATACGATGTTAATTTCATGAGCACACCTAAAATACCAAAAGATAGAAAAGCTAGAACAATTCGAAAAACCCATGTTGAATATTGTGTATTGTGCTTTAGTCTTTTCGGGGTATATTGGATTGCGACTACAGAAGACAATATTAATAATATTCCAATCCACTGAATGGTCGTTATCTTTTCATGAAAAATGAGCCCAGGCACCTAATACAGGAAAAATCGCATTCGCTGAAACAATTGGAGCGGTTAAGCTAGCAGGTCCATTTTCGTAAGCTTTGGAAAGTTGTATGTTTCCATTTGTATTCAAAATGCCAATAATTCCTCCGAGTAACATGGTTGTTATATTCAGTTGAAATGAGCTTGTCCCGATTCCGAAAAAAGGGTCAAAATAAATGCAGTGAAATAAAAGAAAAATTGAAGTTGGATCTTAGAAAAACCTTTACCTGTACTCCATTTAAAAATCGTGTTGTTAATCCCGAAACAAAAGGTTGTTAAAATTGCCCCTAAAAACCACATCTAACCAGTCACTCTTTCTTTATATAGTTGTAAAAAAAAATACTATTCTAGTATAATCAACTATCGTGAAGGTTACGAGAGTGTTTTTTATAAAAAATTACATATAAATTCTTGACTTATTATTAAAAAGTAGTATAGTAATCTCCTGTGCAAGACAATTTTATTTCATTTCATTTTGCTCAATCATTAACATAACTGACAAAAACTAACTTTTTTAGTTCAAATAACATATTTAAAAATGAGTAAAACTATGCAATAATTATTTGCTAGAAGGTAGGTGTTTACATGAATAGCTTATTTCAAAAGGGTCAAGGTATTTTGAATAAATATATTGGCTTTTTCTTTATGGCTGTTATCCTGCTTTGGTTGAAAACGTATTTGATTCAACTGACGCAATTTGACTTAGGAATCGAAAACACAATTCAAAGATTTCTATTATTAATTAATCCATTAGGATCTTCTATAATATTTCTTGGCGTTGCGTTATTCTTTAGAGGAAGAAACAAGTATACATTTCTAATGCTCAATTATTTCCTTTTATCATTCCTTTTATATGCGAATGTATTATATTATCGCTTTTTTAATGATTTTATCACCCTGCCAACATTAACTCAGACCCAAAACTTTGGTGATGTCAGCACAAGTGTAGGGTCATTATTAAGACCATATGATATTTTATTCTTTATTGACTTAATTGTTTTAGTCATATTGCTCTCATTCCGATTTATTAAAATAGAACGAAAAGATATGAGCCGCAGTAAAGTAGCAGCCATTTTTACATTAGCACTAGGGATTTCCTTTGCGAATCTTGGATTAGCTGAAGCTGACCGGCCCCAATTGTTAACTAGAGGCTTTGATCGTAATTATATTGTAAAATATTTAGGTATGTATAATTACACCATTTACGATGCAGTACAAAGCACAAAGGCCTCTGCACAGCGAGTTTTAGCAGATAGTAATGACATTACTGAAGTCATTAACTTTACAAAATCTAATTATGCTGAACCAAATCCTCAGTATTTTGGTGCTGGTAAAGGAATGAATGTGATTTATTTACATCTTGAATCAATGCAAGAGTTTATTATTGATTACAAATTGCATGGTGAAGAAGTTACACCGTTTTTAAATTCACTTGTACGTGAACAAAATACACTTTATTTTGATAACTTCTTCCACCAGACAGCACAAGGAAAAACAGCCGATGCGGAATTTCTATTAGAAAACTCTTTGTACGGCTTACCGCAAGGGTCTGCTTATACGACAAAAGGATTGAACACTTATCAGGCTGCCCCTGCTATTCTGGGTCAGCAAGGATATACATCAGCAGTCTTTCACGGCAATTCTGGCAGCTTCTGGAACCGCAATGAAATATACAAGTCATTTGGTTTTGATAAATTCTTTGATGAAAATTCTTATCAAATGACAAATGAAAACCTAGCGGATTATGGCTTAATGGACAAACCGTTTTATGAGCAGTCTGCAAAATTACTTGAAACGGTGCCAGAGCCATTTTATACAAAATTCATTACTGTTTCGAACCATTACCCGTATAACATGGACCAAGAAGATACAACGATTGCACCTAACACAACGGGTGATCAATCAGTCGATAACTATTTCCAAACCGTTCGCTATGCTGATGAAGCCTTGGAACAATTCTTTGCTTATTTGAAAAAATCAGGTCTATATGATCATTCTATTATTATTATGTATGGTGACCATTATGGTATTTCACAAAACCATAACCAGGCAATGGAGCAGGTGCTTGGAAAGGAAATTAACTCATTTGAAAGCACTGGTTTACAGCGTGTACCTTTATTCATTCGAGTTCCTGGAATCGAAGGTGGCATCAACCATGAATATGGTGGTCAAGTCGATATACTCCCTACCCTACTTCACTTACTAGGGATTGATTCAAAAGAGTATATTCAATTTGGAACAGACCTTCTTTCAGAACAACATGATGATCTTGTGCCATTTAGAAATGGTGACTTTGTAAGTTCGACCATTACTTCAATTGATGGGAATTATTACGATTCTACAACAGGGTTGGATTTAGCACAGGAAAAAATTGAAGAGGCTAAAAAAATGCAAAATAGTGTAGAGCAAAAATTACAGCTTTCAGACAAAGTTGTTAACGGAGATTTATTGCGTTTCTATACACCAGAAAACTTCACTCCTGTTGATCGGACAAAATATAATTACAATCTTTCTGAAGGTGCAAAATCGAAAATCACGGAGTAAATAGTAAAGCAGCACTAGATTAAATCTAGTGCTGCTTTTTATCGTCTATAAATGACTGACTAAATTTCCAATTACCTATATTGCCCTCTTCACGACTCCAGCATATTGTGATGAAGTCCTAATTTCAACCGTTAATGTTCCATTACCGTAAATAGTTGAGATCAAGAAGGGTGCACCGGTAGTATTTTGAAAACGGAAATCTACCCCCCATAAGACACGGTAGCATCTCTACCTGCTGGGACATAACCGACTGTTACTGAGTGATGATGTTTCTCAACATAGCTTACTCCAATTTGATCCACTGCATTAAATAATGTCGATGATGTTTGGCAAATACCTCCACCAATTCCCATCACTAATTTGCCATCCACTGCTTCCTGAGCAGGCTGATAGCCATGTGCCTCATCACTTGGTCCAACTGTCGTATTAAATGAAAAATAATCATTTACTCCGACGATAACATGATGAATCGCTGCAGCAGACAGTTCAATATTTTTGTTTCTTCCGGTTACAGTAGGATTAAATTTGGTCGTATAGGTTGCGATGACTACTTCATTTAATGAAGTGGCCTCACTTGCATTATAACCACTCTCTTGAACGGTTAATGGTATTTCAACGGTCCCTCCTTTGGCAGATGTTTGAATAATTCGATTTACCAGCTCTTCTTCCTCAAGGATCACGCGCGGTGTACCTTTTATAATTTGACCGTCCAGGACCGATTCGATCTGGAATATTCCGTTGATCATAGCCAGGAGTTGTTTCTGACCCGCGAGCGAGTTCCTTCGCCCACTGTTCGAGCTCCTGCCTATACATGCTATCATCCTTTCCAAATCCCATTTCCTTCGGATTAATACTTCTAAGCACTTTTTTATTATTAGGATCGATCACGTTCACGACAATCGATTTTGGTACTTCAACACTTTGTTTTGCTTTTTTCCCTTGATCGATTTTATTTTCCAATTCGTTGATTTTTTTTTCTAATGCTTGTTCCTTTGCCGATTTCTCGGTACAACCAGCTAGTCCCATGAAAATTGTGATAAAAATGAATAAAATAATCCAGAATCGCTTTTTCATCATGCATCAACCCGACCTTTTTCGTATATTTCAGGAAAAATATTGCCATTTTCAAATCTATTCAGCTATTCCCATCGGTATTACAAAAAGAAATCTTCCATTGATTGCAAGATCAACAATAAACTTGAACAAAGGATTCATACTAAACCTAGTCATCGCGCGACCGAACATTACCTCTTTTCATTTTGATGTGATAATATAATAAAGCACTGAAAAATCAATCTAGGTCTAAGCATCAAGGAGGTTATAATGATGAAGTATATTAAAATCGCCCATACTGAGCTTACTGTCTCTAATATGATCATGGGCAATATGCGATTACCGCAATTATCAGTAACAGAAGCAGAACGGTTGATTCGAACGGCTATGGAGGAAGGAATCAATTTATTTGATCATGCGGATATATATGCCGGAGGAAAAAGTGAGGAACTTTTTGCGGAAGCAATAGGCATGAATAACCGTGTTCGTGAGAAAATGATTATCCAAAGCAAATGCGGAATACGTGCTCAGGAAAACTATTTTGATTTTTCAAAGGAGCACATCCTTCAATCTGTGGATGGAATCCTTAAGCGATTGAAAACAGAATATCTTGATATTCTCCTCCTGCATCGTCCAGATCCGTTAATGGAGCCAACAGAGGTTGCAGAGGCTTTTGATCACCTTTATCAAAGTGGGAAAGTTAAATATTTTGGTGTATCCAACTTTAACCCTATGCAAATAGCATTGCTCCAAAAGGATCTATCACAAAAACTTGTTATTAATCAGCTTCAATTTAGCGTCGTACATACGCCGATGATCGATTCAGGAATTGCCCTAAATATGAATATTGAGCAATCGATTAATCGCGATAACAGCGTGTTGGAATATTGTCGTTTACAAGATATCACCATACAGGCTTGGTCCCCATTCCAGAAAGGCTTTTTTGAAGGACCGTTTCTCGGTGATCTTGAGCATTACCCTGAATTAAATGAGATACTGCAAGCACTAGCAAACAAATATAACGTTTCCACCACTTCAATTGCTACAGCATGGATTACACGCCATCCTGCCAACATTCAAGTTGTTCTTGGTACAACGAATGCCGATAGACTAAAGGATGCGTGTAAAGGCTCAGAAATTACCCTGACAAGGGAAGAATGGTACCAACTTTACAAAGCATCTGGAAAGATCGTCCCATAATCTAAAAGCCCTTCACAAATGATTGTCATAAACTAACAAGAAACGAGCACCACTGTATAGCAGTGCTCGTTTCTATATTAGTTCTTAATTTCAGCTTTTTCAAACCTTTTTAATCCAAAGAAGGAAATGTCGTGTTCCGTTTCTTTTTTAATAGATAAATCTGCTAATATGCTACCGACAACGCTGGAAAACTTAAAACCGTGTCCAGAAAAGCCACCTGCCATCACAACGTTTGAATACTCAGGATGGAAATCAATAATGAAATCGGAATCAGGAGTTAAAGAATACAAACCTACCTTCCCATCGGCTAATTCATTCGCTGCATCTGGCATATACTTACTTAAAAATCCTCGCAAATCGCCTTCATCTTCACAATAAGAACCGAATACTCTATCAGCAGTATCAGCCGTGCATTCAATTCCCGTATCATGTCTACCGATTTTCAAGCCAGTGTTTCGATAATTTGGAAATCCATAATAATGTCCATCCTCTGTATCAAAAACAAACACTGGAAATTTACCATGGTCAAATTTTCCCTCAGCATCTGGGGTAAACCAGCCAACTGTTTTTCGTAACACTGTTATCGGTATTTCTAGTTTATCTAACATTTTAGGAATCCAAGCTCCAGCCGTCACAATGAGATTCTTAGCTTGGAAGCTCCCTTTTTCCGTTATAACCTCTACGATCTCTTTGTCCAACGAAATGTTTAAAACAGGATTGTTTTCAATTAGGTCTGCACCTAATTTTTTTGCTTCTTCACAGAAAGTGACGATCGCTTCCTCGCAAAGTAAAAATCCAGCTTGAGGATCAAAACAAGCAACATAATCCTCTGGAATTTGAATCCCAGGCCAACGTTCCATAACCTTTTGTGCAGTTAACTCTTCGTTTGGCAGATTATTTTTAAGTGAGCTTTTAATCGTTTCTGCTACAAAATCAGAACCTGGCTTTCCGGCCATTAACGCCCCAGTTTGGTAATATAAGGTTTTCCCGGATTTCTCCTCCAATTCCTTCCACAATCGAAAAGCTTCTTTGACAAGCTGAACATATTTTTCGCCTTGACCATAACCGAACCGAAGCATTCTTGTTTCCCCAGAGTGACTGCCCATTAAATTTGGACTTGTAAATTGTTCGAGCATCAATACCTTCTTACCTTGTTTCGCTAAATAATACCCAGCAGCTGAACCCATTGATCCTGCTCCGAGCACGATTGTATCGTAAATTGTTTCATTCCCCATCTTATCCCACTCCCGTATTTATTTGGCATCGTTATCAATGAGTCGAAAGAGAGTTCTTATTTGACACCCCCTTTCGATCATCAGTTAATAACCTTTTAGGTATTTATCAATTTCCCATGAGCTGACATAGCTATGGTATTGTGCCCACTCGGCCTTCTTACTCGCTATAAAGGTGTTCATAAAATTATTTCCTAGCGATGTCATTAACACATCATCCTGCTCTAATAATTCAATTGCTTCCTTTAATGTTGATGGCAACCGATTTAACTCGGTATTTGTACCGCCATTACGGAAGAGATTACCGCTCGAAGGTTCGCCGGGTCCAATTGTTTTTCTATTCCGTCTAAACCAGCTGCAAGGATGGCGGCAGTGGCTAAATAAGGATTGGCAGACCCGTCCATTGCGCGGAATTCGATTCTACCCGAAGCAGGGATTCGAATATATTGAGTGCGGTTATTCCCGCCATACCCGATAATGTTTGGTGCCCAAGTGGCTCCTGAAGCGGAATCCATAGCCGTTAATCTTTTATAAGAGTTTACGGTTGGACAAACTAATGCTGATAACGCCTTTGCATGGTTAAGAATGCCTCCAATAAAATGATAAGCAGTTCTAGATAAACCGAATCCTCTTTGGTCAAAAGGATCCTCAAACACATTTCTTCTTTTATCATCTGTATCCCATAAACTTAAATGCATATGACTACCATTTCCAGTGAGGCTTGAAAAAGGTTTAGGCATAAAGGTTGATATAAGCCCACGCTCTTCTGCCATGGAACGGACCATGTACTTAAAAAAGGTTATGCGATCTGCCGAAGTAACACTATCCGAAAAGTCAAAATTAATTTCAAATTGACCGTTTGCATCTTCATGATCAGCTTGGGTAACTCCCCAACCAAGCTCATTCATATTGGTTATAAGCGTGCTCAAAAACTCAATATTTCGCATCAATGCTTGTTGCTGATAACAAGGCTTCTGCTCCATGTCAAACTCATCATGAGGCTTAAGCATTCCGTTTTCATCCTGCTTGAGCAAGAAAAATTCCGGTTCAATTCCTGTTTTCATGACATATCCTAATTTCTTTGCTCTTTCAACTACCTTTAATAGTATCGTTCGTGAGCAGAACGGCCAGGCTGTTCCATCTTCTGTTAGAGTTCCTGCAAACCAGGCGATGTCTTTTTTCCAAGGAAGGACGGTCATCGATCGCAAATCTGGAATGCATAATAGGTCGGGATCCTGTGGTTCGTGACCGAGATCACCTACTGCAAATCCAGCAAATCCTGCTCCGTTCTTACAAACAGACTCAATTCTTGAAGCTGGTACAAGCTTTGCACGTGAAGCGCCATTTAGATCAGAAAATGAAGCTAGGATAAACTGAATATCTTGATTTTCCATTTTCTTTATCGTTTCTTCCATTACCCCTTTGTTGCTTTCAGCAATTCCGATCAATATTCATCACCCTTTATTCCATTTTTTATCGATTCAATAAATCTGCTAAGTGATGTGATTCTTCGAAGCTAGCGTAATAAGGCTTTTTACGACCTAGGCCCACAAGTGGCACACCTGTAATATAAGAGGAAACTAAAGTCAGTGAGCGAAGGTCGGTTGGATCTAAATCACTTACCTTGCTCTTACCACAGGAGCGAGCGAAAATTTGCATCTCCATTGTGATCGAATTAATGTAGTTTTCTACGCGATCAGCTGCCTCCTCAGGATTTAAACGGGCCATTAATTCTGGGTCTTGCGTCGCAATTCCGACAGGACACTTGCCTGTGTGGCAATGGTGGCACGCAGACGGTTCTGTACCAAGTGCCTTATAATCATCAATGTATTGTGCGCTGTTACAATTTAAGGCAATGAGCATTGCAGACCCCATATAAACTACATCTGCTCCTAAAGCAATCGCTTTAGCTGCATCGGCACCATTACAAATTCCACCGCCAATGATTAGCTTCACTTCATCCTTCATGCCGATATCGTAAAGTGCTTCAGCAGCCTCCACTACAGCGGCAAGCGTTGGAATACCTGTGTGATCAAGCTGAACTTCGGGAGAGGCTGCCGTTCCTCCCTCCATTCCATCAATAACCACTGCTTCAGCACCGACTTTAGCAGCCAGCTTGACATCATCATAGACGCGACCAGCACCAATTTTGATGAAAATCGGAACTTCATAATCAGTTGCTTCTCGAACTTGTTGGATTTTGACCCCCAAATCATCTGGTCCCATCCAATCTGGATGACGGCAAGGACTCCGCTGATCTACACCAACAGGAAGGTCTCGCATATTGGCCACTTCCTCAGAAACCTTATGCCCAAGTAATGTTCCGCCTGTACCAGGTTTAGCCCCTTGGCTCACAACGATTTCAATCGCATCAGCCTTTTTTAGATCATATGGGTTCAAGCCATATCGGCTCGGCAGCAATTGATACACTAATTTTTCAGATGCTTCTCGTTCAACAGGGTGCATGCCTCCATCACCGGTACATGTGCTGATTCCGCAGCGGGTTGCGGCAATTCCTAACGCCTTTTTTGAATTAGCGTTAATTGCGCCAAAGCTCATACCAGCCACCATTATGGGTGTTTCAAGGACTAATGGGCGTTTTACTCTGCCCTCACCGATCACAACTCTTGTTTCGCATTTTTCGCGATAGCCTTCAAGTGGAACCCGCGAAAGTCCAGCAGGGGTAAACACAAGGTCATCAAAGGATGGTAAATCCTGTCTTTTTGTTGCTTGACCGCGAATACGATAACGTCCTAGCTCTGCTTTTTCTTGTATCTCTTCAATTTTCTCCGGACTCCATACTTTGCTTTTTCTTATAATATTTCTTTCCATACGCTAAACTCCTTTTTATTAAAATTATGAAGCATTCCGTTTGGTATAATTTTTCTAAAGCTCGGTGGTGCTTGTACGTTATAGGAATCAAGTAAACTTTTTACTTCTTCGTACTCTTCCTTAGTTACCTCGACAATTTTTGTCCCATTCCCAAGTTCTTCTATTTGGCCACCAACATAAATGGCACCGTCATATAAAGAATCTCCAATTGCTTTTCCTGTATCACCACAAATGATCATCGTTCCTTTTTGCATCATAAAGCCGGTCATATAGCCACAGCTTCCACCGATGATTAGTTTCCCGCCTTTAAGACCAATCCCAGCGCGAGCTCCAACATCACCCTTTACGACTACTGTTCCGCCACGTAGGGAAGCCGCACAGGCTGATGAAGCATTTCCTTCGACGATAATCTCACCATTCATTAAATTTTCACCAATAGCCCAGCCAGCATTTCCATTAACTTTAGCGGTAACGTTGTCACATAAGCTGATTGCATAATAGCCAACATCCCCATTGATAGTAATATTAATAGGATCCGTAATCCCAACCCCGAGATTATGACTTGCCATCGGATTTTCGACTACGACTTCTTTCACCTTTTCGGCAGCAGCTTTACGAATCGTCTGGTTAATTTGTGTTAATGGTGTTTTTTTACAATCTATTAATATCGCATCTTTTACAGATTCCATACAAGAACCTCCTCTGCTTTTGGTTCACTGATTTTTAAGTTTTCACCAAATTCTCGTGTTATCGCTAAGCTTTCAGAGGCAAAAGCGATGAACTCATCTGTTTCTGCTAAAACCATCGGCTTCATTCCGAATGGCTCCTTCGCTAAACCAACAGCACTAGGGGTAACGGCAATGTAGCTGAAGGATCCATCTAAGTCCGTAACCGAAGATCTCATTGCTTCTTCTAAACTCGCACCATTTTTCATTTCATCTACTAAATACACTGCGATGACCTCCGAGTCGTTCCCAGTAAGAAAGGTATAACCTTTCCTTTCGTAGTAGGATCGGAGTTTAATATAATTAGTCACATGACCATTATGAATAATGGTTAAATCTTTACTCTCATAGCAGCATAGTGGCTGTGAATGCGAGATATCGACCTTACTTTCTGTTGCCATTCTCGTATGACCAACTGCTACCTGACCATTGTAATTTGACAATTCAAATTGTGATTCCAGGTTTGCTGCACCACCTAAATATTTCAATACCTCAATTTGTTGACCAAAGCTTGCGACTGACACATCTCGATCCAGTTCGTTTAGCTCATTGATCAAGCTTTGTTCATCACCTGTAAAATATACTTTTGCTCGAACATAATTGCCATGGATTGAAGATTGAAGAATTTCAGCACTTTCTGTTAAAAGAGTTAAGATCCGTTGCCCATTACCTGCTCTTTCATAATTCACATCAACATATAGAACATTTTCTTCTTTAGGATGAAGTAAAGCGACTCCAGTTGAGTCTGGACCTCTTCGGTACAAACTATCAAGCATCGTTAGGATTACTTTTCCAGTTTGCTTTTCATGTTTAGGATTTTTAAAGATCACACCGCCAATACCACACATTTTATAACCTCCTATTACTAATTTAAGATTTAGTTGCTTAGTGTTTGTTGCTTGGTATACACATAGAATAAACTCTTTTCAGGTTGATTTATTGTAAAAATGGGAACAATCATAACTTTTCTAACAATAAACGTTAATAAACATAACACAAACCTTACAAATGCTCTTATAATCCCTTATCGCTAGGAAGATCAGCTTAACTTCCGTTATCCCTATCGCGGTAGTAATTACATTTTATTACAATAATATTTTTTGAGTTTTTGTCTTGATTTTTCTTAATATTATGTTAATCTATGGATAAATCATTAAATTTTGTCTATTGTGTGAATTTTATTAATCAACTTTGTGAACATTTTGGTTTAAAAAAATAACTTCTATGAACTTCTATTAAAGGCTCTAAAAATTAAATTAAGAAGGAATTGGAGTGGATTGTATGTATAATTCTCAAGATGGTGCAATTTGTCAAAGCTGTGGTAACATCACGCTGGTTCAGGAGATTAGCGAAAACAAGAAATCAGGAATCGTTTACGCTGCATTAGGATGGGTGTTTTTTACAGTTTCATTATTGTTTATCCCATTATTATTTGGTACAGCTGCCTTAGCGATGGGCTTCATGACATATCATGAACGCAATGTTGTACATGGTGTTATTTTAATGTTCTTGTCAGCTGTAAGCATCGTTTTAGGTTCTCTTTTCAGCTTTATCGTTGCTGGAACCATGTTTATTTAATTCATACTTAAGAGGCACATTCTAATCGAGAATGTGCCTCTCATTTTTTGTCCAACTGTATCGTTACGTATTGCAGGATTGTTTGAAATTTAATAATCTTAAATCAATAATGATTTGAGGTGTTTAATAATGAAGATCGCATGCGTTCAAATGGATATTGATTATGCAAATCCCCAAAAAAACTATGAAGTAGCTAAGAAATATATAGAAGAATGTTCTGAAGCTGGTGCTGATGTCATTGTTTTTCCAGAAATGTGGAATACAGGCTATGCCCTCGATGTACTGAATGAACTTGCTGATCAAAATGGAGAAAAAACCAAGTCGATGCTTTCATCACTAGCAAAGCACTACAGGATAAATATTGTCGCCGGTTCAGTTGCAACAAAAAAAGCTACTGGCTTTTATAATACAATGTATGTTGTCAATCGAAACGGAAAAATAGTGGCAGAGTATGATAAAGCCCATTTGTTTAAGCTTATGGATGAGCATCAATTCATTAATGAAGGACAGCAAAGAAATGTATTCGAGTTAGATGGAACGATCTGTGGTGGAGTCATCTGTTATGATTTACGCTTCCCTGAGTGGATTCGGCTCCATGTTCTTGCAGGTGCTAAAATTATGTTTATTCCAGCGCAATGGCCAAAACCAAGAATCGATCATTGGCGTATATTGCTTCAAGCGCGTGCAATCGAAAATCAATGCTATATAGTCGGGGTAAATCGCATTGGAAGTGACCCGAACAACCAATTTAATGGGCATACGATGGTCATAGCCCCCTGGGGAGAACTTCTCCTGAGTGACAATCAGAGTGAAGGTGTTTTTTATGTGGAACTTAATTTAAATGAGGTCGATTCCGTTCGAAAAACAATCCCAATTTTTGAGGATCGTCGGACTGATTTATATTAATGGACAAATTTTGGTTGATGTTAACTTATCACCCGATCATTATTTTTAATGGTAAACTTGCGAGGTAAGTGAAGTTAAAAAAATAATAAAGCTTCTGTGCCTCCTTTATTTCTTCAAAGCAAACAAGCTTAGATTTGTGAAGTAGTCTAATTGACATTGTGTTTATTTTGACCTCATCCAACACTTCAATGATTAATCTTAAAATAAAAAGAAAAATATAAACCAATAGAACACAATGATGCAACAGGGAGGAATCAATAAAAAAGGCAAGAAGAAAGAGAGGAATAAAAATATATTTTGCGATTAGGGAAATCGGAGTAAATACAAACCTTAGAAATTGAAATTTTAATGCGTGACAAGCTTCATGACAACCGACAGCTAGTGCGTAAATAGTTTTTCGTCCATATACCTCAGGATCTAATACAATCACTTTTATAAGAGGATCATATAAATTTTCTCCAATAACGTCTGTTCTTCTGATCTTTACATTTTGCAGCTTGTTCATACCTAAAATAGCCCTCGCAATTTCATCACCAGAAACAGTTGCTTCTCGTGCGCGTTCCACTAATCTCTTTAAAGTGCTAGAAGCAATCATATTTAATACGAATGAAAACGTTGTGATTAACAAGATAATATATGGCGTCATTTTCCTTCCCCCTCTACTTCAAGTAAAGTGGTAAACAATCATAATGACAAAATTTTCCGAAAACTAAACATCTCAAAATTTACCCTATTTTTCTCCAAAAAGTCATTTCAATGAAAGTATAGTTCGTGCAGCATGCTTTGTCTAATTTTACGGATAAGGCAGTATTAATGAATGTGAAATTAACAGCATTAATAATTTTTTAGGAGTAAAATCTTTATTTAAGCACTTATTTATATATTAATTCTTATAAAGGACTGTATAAGTTTCACAACCTAGTTTAAAATAAGCTTTATGGAAAATTTTACAGGAGATGGTGACTTAACCTCATGAAACTTTTTACTGATATCGACCTTGATGGGCTCGGCTGTGGAATCATTGCGAAATTGGCATTTGGCGATGATGCTTATGTTTCATATTGCTCATACCGAATATTAAATCAACGTGTCGAAAATTTTATTGAGAATCCAGATTTTTTTAATACAGAAACTTATATTACCGACCTGGCTGTGAACGAAAGTATTGAAAAAAAACTTGAACAGCGCCATAAAGCAGGTCGCCCGATCAAAATGATCGATCATCACGTGACAGCGATGCATTTTAATCAATATGCTTGGGGTACAGTCATCCCTGAATATGAAAGTGGCAAAAAGACATGTGCAACCTCATTGTTTTATGATTACCTGCTGCAACAAAAGAAAATACAGCCAAGCAAAAGCCTTGAGGAATTTATTGATTTAGTCAGGCAGTATGATACATGGGAATGGGATGCAAATAATAATGTGACAGCAAAAAGGCTTAATGATTTGTTTTATATTATTGACCGTGAACCCTTTGAAGAAAGCATCTTGAAAAGACTACGGGAAAATCCTAATAGCTTTGCCTTAACTGAAACAGAAAATATGTTGTTAGATGTTGAAGAGAAGAAAATTGAACGTTATATTAACTCGAAAAACAGGCAAATGGTTCAAACATTGGCCGATGAATACTGTGTTGGAATCATTCATGCAGAGCAATATTTATCAGAGCTAGGAAATGCATTAAATAAACTCAATCCCCACCTCGATATGATTATCCTACTTAATGTTGGGACGAAAAAGGTTGGTTTTCGAACGATTCACGATCATGTAAATGTGTCTGAATTTGCCACAAGGTTTGGGGGCGGAGGTCATCCGAAGGCATCAGGATGTGAGCTAACGCGGGATGCTTTTGACAAATTTGTTGTTAATGTATTCAGTATAGTTCCACCTAAATTAGATGCCGATCGAAATGAAATCAATGTTAAAGCAGCACATTACGGTTCTTCCTATGAAAATCGCATAGGTGACATTACTTTTATTCGTCAAAATAATGACAAACACTTTGAAGTTATTCATAACGGGAATAAAGCAGACGAGCATTTCCCTACCTATGAAGCGGCAGAACATTTCGTAAAGAGAAATTTCACTTCATGGCTACGGTATGATAATGACTATCTTGTCCATTTATCAAAACAGCTTTCTGTATCGGTTGATACCCTCAAAAAGAATTATAAAACACTAATAAAAAAAGTGATTGATGGTGCACATCTTCAAGATTAAACAGAAAACGGGAGATTACGTTTACAATCTTCCGTTTTTCGCACAGGCTGAGTTAACATAATAATTTTATGGTATATTAATTACCGAATCAATGAACATCTAATAAGCGGTTCTCTTAGGAGAACTAAAAAAATAGAGAGGAATCTCGTAGGAGAACCTCTCTAATGTTCAACTCTATTCTTACATTAGGTGTTTTAAGAACAACCGGACTACATCTGCCCCACCTATAAATGTCCCTAATGAACTTCCTAAATTAGCAAAAACAACAACAAGTAATACACGTGTCACTTTATTATGCCAAAATCCCTTAAAACTAAAAACATCATCAGCTAAATTTTCAAAGTCCCTTACACTTGGTCTACTAAAATACGCCTGGACAAATCCTGCAAACCACCCCGCAGCAGTAATCGGATCTAATGCCGTTATCGGGGCAGCAATAAATGCAGTTAATATTGCCAGTGGATGACCGAATGCAAGCGCTGTTCCAAGCGCAGAGAATGTCCCGTGAAAAAGGACCCAGCTCATTGTCTGATGTATGCCAGCTGACGGATTATTGTAAAAAGTATAAGCGATCATCGATATAATAAAGATTGGAATCAGCCAGCCAATCAGTTTTGGTGCCTTTGATTTTTTGGGAACTTCGTTAAGTAGTCTTAAATCGTGTTCCTTTTTAATTTCTTCTGTTATTCCCGGAACATGGGCGGCGCCTAACACAGCAACAACTTTTGGTCCATGTGCCTCTTTAATTTTTTGCGATAAATATTGATCACGTTCGTCAATAAGTGGCTTCTTTAATCTAGGGAAAGCTTGTGTGAAGTCATTAAGAACCGCGTTAATCGTATCTTGATTTTTCATTTTTTCTAGTTCTTCTTCGGAAATGGTTTCATTACTAAAAACACTAGCAATAACTTGGGCGAGCAGAAGTGACTTGCCTCTTAGTCCCACTCCACTCCATATTCTTGAAAAGGTAATATGAATATTTCGGTCAGCCAGCACGAGATTTGCACCAACATCTTTTGCTGATTGAATTCCTTGAATCATTTCTTGACCTGCATTAATGCCAAATTGATTGGCAATCCGTTTTTGAAAGGAAGATAAAGCAAGATTCATTAGTAGCAAAGGGGCTTTCTTTTCTTTAATTACTTTAAAAATGTCCATATCCTTCCAGTTGTTACCATCAATAATCGATTGGTACCGTTGTTCATCCAACTCAATACAAACTGAATCTGGGTTCTCTGCTTCAATTACTTCTTTGACTAGCTCTGCACTGTGCTTTGACACATGAGCAGTACCGATAAGAATGTATTCCTTGCCATCTTGATAGATTCTTGTAATGTTTTCGTTTTCAACTAACATTTGTTACCTTCCTTTTCACTTTCTATCATCACAATTTATAGGATTATGTAAGCTCATTTCAACTATTATACATTAATTTTGAGCCAAAATTACAGAATATACGTCTATGTTTCTAAATTGTTTACATTTACACCCTGCCTTCTTCGTTTATGCCAATATTCCCCTTACCTATACAAATATCTTTCATGTATTGAAAAAACAGCCCTAATGTAATAACCTAAAGTGATAATATTTTCTTTTTATCCTTTTAATGAAACGGAGCCAAAAATAACATTGATACTAGTAATCGATAACTACGACTCATTTACTTATAATTTAGTGCAATATATACGTCAAATAAGCAGTGACATCATTGTCATCCGTAATGACCAGCTTTCCATAAATGAAATTGAAGAAATGAACCCAGATGCCATTTTGATTTCACCAGGACCAGGAAATCCAAATAATGCTGGAATCTGCTTGGAAGTGGTTAAGACTTTTTATAAGCAAATTCCTCTATTAGGTGTGTGCCTTGGGCAACAAATTATTGCTCAAGCTTTTGGTGGGAACATCATAAAAGCAACTAAGCCAATGCATGGTAAAATTTCACTTATGCATCATGATCAACGTTCTATTTTTGCTGAATTGGAATCCCCGCTCCAGGTTACTCGTTACCATTCCCTAGTAGTTGAAGAGTCTTCCCTTCCTTCCTGTCTCGAGATTAGTGCAAAAAGCGTGGATGGTGAAATAATGGCAATCCGGCATAAACACTTTAGAGTGGAAGGTGTTCAATTTCACCCAGAAGCGATATTGACGCAAAAGGGGTTCGACATGCTCCAAAACTTTTTTGTGAAATCACTAAATGAAAAGGAAATCTCACATGCCTGATATTATGAAGCAAAAACCACTTTTATCATTTGAATTTCCCACTCCGGATGGAGAAACAAAGCCAAAAACGTTTAAAAATCCGGTACAGGTTATTACAACTGAAAAATTAGAAGATGTCCTTTCTTGTCTTCAATTAGTAGAAGACGCAGTCCAAAAGGGATATTATGCGGCAGGATTTATTTCGTATGAAGGAGCTGCTGCTTTTGAACCCGCGTTTAGTGTTAGGGAAGGCGGATCCATGCCATTGTTATGGTTTGGCATTTTCAGTGAACCCGATCATATTGGAATTAGCAGTAATCATCCATATTCTTTATCAGAATGGATGCCCTCTGTTACTCAGGAAGAATATCGTTCTGCAATCTCCGCAATTAAACAGGCTATTGCAAACGGAATATCCTACCAAACCAATTATACGATTAGGTTAGACTCTCAATTCGCAGGTGACGATATCGCTTTTTTCGAACAACTCAAACGAGCTCAAGCCTCCAATTATTGCGCTTATCTAAATACAGGAGAACATAGTATTTTGTCGGCATCACCTGAATTATTTTTTCAACTTAACGGAAATCACATTACGACACGTCCGATGAAGGGAACATTAAAACGCGGCAATACATTCAACGAGGACAAAGAGAATGCAAGCTGGCTCTATCACTCAGAAAAAAACCGTGCTGAAAACGTGATGATTGTCGATCTTTTACGAAATGATTTAGGAATAATAGCAGAACCAGGAACAGTAACAGTGGAAAAACTTTTTAATATTGAACAATATCCAACTGTTCATCAAATGACTTCAACGATAAGTGCAAAGGTATCTCCGAATGTAACGCTAACAGAGATATTTAAAGCCCTGTTTCCGTGTGGTTCCATTACAGGTGCTCCGAAAATTAGCACAATGGAACTTATTACCCAATTAGAAAAGGCACCCAGAGAGGTCTATTGTGGTGCAATCGGCTATATTTCTCCAGATGGCAAGGCAACTTTTAGTGTGCCAATCCGAACGGTAATGATTGATCACAAGACAGGGCAAGCAACATATGGTGTTGGAGGTGGAATTACTTGGGATTCTACTGCTGAAGGCGAATATGATGAAATTCTCGCAAAGGCAAGTCTACTTAAACAAGATCTCCCTGATTTTCAATTAATTGAAAGCTTGCTATTAGAGAATGAAAGATATTTTTTATTGGAAGAGCATTTAAATCGGATTAAAAATTCAGCCCAATATTTCGGGTTTCAATTTCAAATAGCCGATGCCGAAAAATATTTACTAAAGTATGCTAGTCAACAAAAGGAGAAAAAACAAAAGGTTCGGTTTTTATTAGCCAAAAATGGGGAAATGAACATTGAAGGGAACGAGGTGGGCAAATCAGTTGGGCCTAAAAAAGTAATCGTTGCGACTTCACCTGTGCATAAAAATAACCCTTTTCTTTACCATAAGACAACAAATCGTGACATCTATTATCAGTATCAAAAGAATAAACCCGCTGAAATATTTGATATATTACTTTGGAATGAAAATGGAGAAATAACAGAATTTACAAACGGGAACATCGTGTTAGAAATCGATGGAATACGTTGGACACCATCTGTAAAAAGCGGCTTATTAGCTGGAACCTTCCGCGAATCATTAATTAAAACGAAGGAAATACGGGAAAGAACTCTTTCTATTGAAGATCTAAACTATGCTACAAAAATTTGGTTTATCAATAGTGTCCGAAAATGGGTTCAAGTTCGTTTCGTTTAAAAAATATTATGCGGGCTTGTTGCTGCGTTTTTTTTCAAGCCCGCCGATTATATGTTCATCATAATTTTTCCTAATGAAATTATATTTTTTTCGTTTCTTTTTTTTCTGTATGTCCAATAATATCGACTAATTTACTATCGATATATTCATTTTGCAGTATATCAAGTTTTATTGAAAGAGAAATATATTCAGAATTACCCGGCCCAGTTTTTTCATATAGATCACGCAATTGGATTTTAAGATAAAGGATCTCTAATAATAGGTTCGTATTTTCATTTTGAATCGATTCTCTTTCCAGCTTCATACAACTCATATTCTGTCCCACCCTATTGAAATTTTTTGATGCATATTTGAGCAAAGAAATTTACTGTAAAGCAAATAAGCAATTCAACGCATCTCGATAGTAGCACGAACTAGAACACTTGTGAACGAGGTAACAAAATGTTAAAAAATTGAGAAAAATGTTATATAATATTGAAATATTATGCTAAAAAATAAAAGTATGCGTAACTACCTCTATTAAAATATTTCTAACAGAATAAATGATAGTAAAGGAAACAACCGAATTATTTCGAAATAACAATACGGAATAAAGAAAAAATATTGTAAAAATGCTAAAAACTTTAGTGCAATAACACAGTTATGCGTTTAAGCACTATCAAAATAAACCTTTATACTATTCTTTCCGACAAAAAATTGTTTGTCTCCCCTCCTGCTCATTTTCCTCATAAAAGAGGACCGACCAATTACCAAATTCCATTAACAACTCGTTTGGCAAAAGTTTATAATGATCAGATATTTCTCTGTTATTATTTTCTGCTGAAACAAAATAAGTTTCCATAAAAAAGTATCCTCCTTGTTTAACAGTCATTTTTACTAGTGGAAAGAGAGAACGATCGAGATAATAGGTGATCACAACTAGATCAAATTTTTCTTGCTTAAAATGAAGTTCATTCTTGTCTGTAAGGTCGCAGACTTTAACTTTAATTGGTAGAGATTGCTCCCTAGCCTGTTCGTTAAGATAGTTTACGGCCACATCTGAGAGATCAATTGCCTGCACTTCATAGTTTGATTGGGCCAAGAACAGACTATTCGCACCAAGTCCACACGCCAAATCGAGGGCTAATCCACCTTTTAAATACGGCGACAGATTTGTTAATCGACCATTTGGGGTAAGTTTAGGAAGGTTTACTACTCGTTCCTGATACTTCTTATTCCATTTCGATTTTGAATTCAAAAAATCTCATCCTTTCGATCCAAACTTAAATACTCTGTTCCTATTTTACCAAATATTTTTTTAAACCTTGATGCGTCGTTCTTTTTAGATAATCTTGGTGGAAAGGATTATAATAAGACAGATAATGAATGTACATAGAGAGGTGCTTGAAATGACATATCCAAACACAGATGAAACCGTTCGTTTAATAAAATCATTAGTTGAAATTCCTAGTCCCTCTGGGAACACAAATGAAGTGATTACTTTTGTAGAGAACTTTTTAAAGGAGTATCGTGTTGAAACTAAACGTAATCACAAAGGTGGGTTGATTGCATCTCTACCTGGTCAGAATGAACAAAACCATCGAATGCTTACAGCCCATGTGGATACATTGGGAGCCATGGTGAAAGAGATAAAACCAAGTGGACGACTCAAGCTGGATTTAATTGGTGGCTTTAAATTTAATTCGATTGAAGGAGAGTATTGTGAGATCGCTACCTCCTCCGGTAAAAAATATAGAGGTACCATTTTAATGCATCAAACATCTGTTCATGTATATAAAGATGCCGATAAAGCTGAACGCAATCAAGATAATATGGAAGTGCGGATTGATGAGAAAGTGCTCAACGCGGATGATGTAAAAGCACTTGGAATTGAAGTTGGAGATTTTGTTTCATTTGACCCAAGGGTAGAATACACATCTTCCGGCTTTATCAAGTCGCGACACCTTGATGATAAGGCAAGTGTGGCGATACTCCTTCAGCTTATAAAACAAATCGTCCTAGAAAAAATTCAGCTACCCTATACGACCCATTTTCTTATTTCCAACAATGAAGAAATCGGATATGGCGGAAATTCCAATATTCCAACCCAAACGGTAGAATATCTTGCCGTTGATATGGGAGCAATTGGCGATGGACAATCAACAGATGAATATACGGTCTCGATTTGTGTAAAGGATGCAAGTGGGCCTTACCATTTAGGTCTTAGAAACAAACTAGTTAAGCTTGCAAATGACAATGGCATAGCGTATAAGCTGGATATTTATCCATATTATGGTTCAGATGCTTCTGCGGCGATCCGTTCTGGTCATGATATCATCCATGGATTGGTTGGCCCTGGTATTGATTCCTCCCATGCTTTCGAACGAACTCATCGGGATTCTATTGAAAATACCGCTAAGCTACTCTATCATTACGTTCAATCTGAAATGATGGAATAATGACAAAAGGAGGCCATTTCTTTAAATGGCCTCCTTTACACCTTTTTAATATCCTTTTGAAGGATTAACAATATTTCGTAGCGGTTTATTTTCTTCTATATTATTTAACGTCTCAATAAAACAGGCCACCCCTTCTTCAGGTGTGGTAACAGCAGAAATATGAGGTGTAATCACGATGCTTGGATGTTCCCAAAATGGATGTTCCTTTGGGAGGGGTTCTTGAGAAAAAACATCAAGAACAGCAAATCGCACCTGATTGGCAGCTAACGCTTCGAGCAGAGCTATTTCATCCAAAGACGCCCCTCTGCCAACATTAATAAAACCGATGTTGCGCGTATGTTGAAAGATATCCTTATTAAATAGGGTGTAGGTTTGCTCCGTTAACGGCAATGTATTGATAACAAAATTCATTTCATTTAAACGAGTGTAATGTGTATCAATCGAAAGCACTTCATGAAAATAGTCCTTTTTCGTACCGCTTAATGAAACCCCATATACCTTTACACCAAAGCTTGACAATACTTTAGCAACGGTTTGCCCAATTTCACCTGTTCCATAAATCATCAGCTTTTGTTCGCTAAGTAAACCAGGAGTATACGGTTGCCAGTTCTTTTGTTTTTCGTTTTCAGCAAATTTCTGATGTGCTTGAAGGTCCTGAAGAATATAACTCAAGCTGTATTGTGCAATTCTCTGCCCAAAAGAACAGATGGTTCTCGTTAATAATACCTTCTCATCCCACTTCTTCCCGTATAAAAATCGGTCAACACCAGCCCCTAGTGAGTGCACCCATTTCACCCCGCTATAATCAATATCAGCCTTCAAATTAAAACAAACGAGTGCATCCGCCCAGTCCAATTCAGCTTCATTTAACCTTTCTTCAGCTAAATAATGAATGCAATATGGCAATGCTTCTTTTTCTATTAGACGTTGAACTTCTTTATACATCGGACTAATAACTAAAATATTTTTAATGACCATGATCTCTACACCTCTAATTTTCTAACTTTCCACGAAGTCTCACTCAAAAAGGTCGAACCTAATATTAAAATGCCTCCGACAATCTGCATTGTGTTCATAGCTTCATGTAAAATAATCGCCGCAATCACAACAGCCGAAATCGGGTCAATATAGCTTAACACTGCAATGGTTTGTCCTTTTAGTTCTTGAAGTGAGCTAAAATATAAGAAATAAGCAAAGCCAGTATGAATAATTCCAAGAATAAGAATGAATACAATCGATTTTAAGTCTAGTGCAGAAAAAGTCATGGCTTCTTTTATGTATACATAAGGTAGTAGCACGACCGATGCAATCATTAATTGAGAAAATGTCGTTTCATAGCCAGAGAGATTTTTAATAAATTTATTCATTAAGATGACGCTCGCATACAGTGCTGCTGCAAGCAATCCATACAAAATCCCAATAGGGTGACGATAATTCCCTTGTACATCTCCTCCTCCAGAATAAACAATTAAAAATAAACCGAGCATAGCAAGTACGATACAACTTACCTTTACTGGTGTTAATCTTTCTTTCAATATGAACGGAGCTAATGCCATGACAAATATTGGTGCAAAATAATAGCTGACTGTTGCGTTAGCAATCGTTGTATAACGATAAGCTTCAAAGAGGAATATCCAATTGAAGCCGATTGCAGTACCAGAAAGGGATAATAACACAATATTTTCCTTAATCATAGAAAATGAAAGTTGTTTTTTCAAAATTAAGCTAATACCGTATAAAAATATACTTCCGATAATGCCCCGTAAAAGTGCTATTTCACTAGATGAAAGATTAATATTTTTTACAAACACACCAATACTCCCAAAGATGAGCATAGTAAATATCATTTTTGCTTGACCCTTCACACTGTTTCCTCCTTGATGCTTTTGTGCAACCTATGACACACAAATCCGTTATCTAAATATTCTTTATAATTATACCAATATATCACTTTTTATATTTTATAGGAATAGTACAAAACAAAAAAAGCAAAGATATACAAAAGGTACACCCTTGCTTCATTTTTGGATTATCATTATTTGAATTGATTAGGAAACTGTTTTACAATGCCGTCAGTTAATAGATCTCCCATTTTTATTAAATGTTGTTCGTTTATATCAGCAACCTTTATGTCGCCCTTCCAATTGCGGTTGAGTCTGGATTGAACCTCTTCAGTCGTTAGCTTTAAATGAGTATAAAACATATCTGTAAGGATTTTTTTTGACCAATTTGGGTTGGCCTTTGTTAGAAAAGCGACAATTTCATCTGCGTTTCGAACCCATTCCTTATTGTATTTCTCCGTATTGACCTGATTTTTCGTTTTAACTGCATCAATCAATTGACCAGCAATAGCAATATGTTCCCTTAATAAATTGGTCAGCTTGGTGCCTGCCTCCTCTCCGTAATATGGTTTAATTAGATTTCCGATATCGACTTGGTTTTGCATAAGGCGATCTAAGACATCCTTTTGATCCTCGAGCCCTGCTAAATTACTAACGATAAAACTCCTCGTCCACCACGCATGTTCAATCCAGGCCTTTTGCATATCATATTTTAATTTGATTACAGATTCGTTCAGGCACGTTTCATTTGTTGCTACTTTTCCGTTTGCTTCCACAATAGGAGAAGCGTTCATTGTAATGAGCATTATGAGTAAGAGAATCAAACTGCAACGTTTTTTCATGTTGTTTACTCCTTTTCGTTTGATTAAACAGACTTAGTATTTATTAACTCCCAATTTTTATCCATCTATAAAAGTTTGTCTTTGTTAAGTTTGTCTGTTGATTTCCGTTCCAGGTGCTCCCTTTCCGCGGGGAGTCCGGAAGCCTCCTCGGCGCTAAAGCACCTGTGGTGTCTCCCGCGACCCCTTCTCCCGCAGGAGTCTCGCACCTTCCACTCCAATCAAAAGATTGCTCAAAATCAACTTCGTTCTTAAACGCACAAAAAACTAAAAAAAAGCACTATTCATTTTGAATAGCACCTTAGATAAATGTTATTGTGTTTATAATAACAAGTGGCTTATGTTAAATTAAATTTAACATAAAAAGTCGTTCCTTCTTTTCCGGTTTGAATTTCGATTTTTGCATTATGTCGTGCTGCAATGGCATAACAGACACCCAGGCCTAAGCCTGTCCCATTATCCTTCGTCGAGAAAAATGGTGTTCCTAATTTTTCTAATACTTCAGGTTCAATTCCAACACCTTGATCCTCGATTGCAAGAACCACACTATCATTTTCTTGATAAGTTTTAATCGTTAATATTTTATCTTGCTCCATGGCCTCCAAGCCATTGCGGAAAAGATTTAATATCAATTGTCTAATTTCATTGCGATTTAATCGCAACTTTGGGATGTCAGTTGTTTCCAACTGGACCTGTTTATTTTGATTAAATGCATCTGCATTGAGTAACGGAATAATATCATAAATAATTAAATTTAAATCTAAGTCTTGTAAATCTGTTGTTCTAGTATTCCCCATTGAGAGAAATTCCGAAATAATCGAATTGGCACGGTCTAGCTCGTCAATCATTAATTCGAAGTATTCATTAAACTCCTTGCACTCATCTTTTTTGTTTAATAGCTGTAAAAATCCTCGCACCGTTGTCATTGGATTACGGATTTCATGGCTGATTCCAGCAGCCATTTGACCGATCAGATCAAGACCAGACAACCGTTTCATTTCATTCTCCATTTTCTTTTTTTCCGTTATATCCTTAAAAAAACAACAGATTCCATCATCATTAAAAGGAAATACTGAAATTTGATACCATATATCATCATAAATTGAACGTGTTTCAAAATGAGTCGCTACCCTTTCCTTCATCGCCCGATGAAGTTCATGATACATTTCCGAATTTACCGTTTCAAGATAGAGCCCCCAAAAGTTCTTCCCTAACAAATTATAAGGAGTATCAACCCTTGGGAAAAATTGATTAACGTATATACATCTCCATTCTCTATCTAAAGCAATAAATCCATCCGTTATACTATCAATAATATTAATAATTTTTTCGTTAGCAGAAGCCAGTTCTTTCGTCCTCACATCCACCATTTCTTCTAAAATATCTCGATGCTTTCGCAGTTCTAAGGTTAATAAATCCTTTTCCCGCTCAAGCCGTTTTCTTTCCCGTATAACACCTTTGAGTTCACGATTTTTCCTTTCCAATTCATCCTTAGACCGTTTAAGCGAAATATGAGTTTTCACCCTAGATATTAACTCTTTTCGATTAAAAGGCTTTGTCATATAATCGACTGCACCAAGTTCAAAACCCTTTACAATATCTTGAATTTCACTTTTAACAGTCAAAAAGATGATTGGGATATCTTTATATTTTGTATTTTGTTTAATGGTATAACAAACCTCATACCCGTCAATCTCAGGCATTTCAACATCCAATAGAATTAGCTCTGGTCTGTTCTCTTCAAGGAATTTATATACTTCAAATGCATTCTGGGCGATTCCAACCTCATACCCGCATTCTGCCATCACAGTTGCTAAGACCTGAATATTATTAGGGTTGTCATCAACAATCAAGATCAATTCATTCGTTTGATTTTCCATTTCTAGTATCCTCAGTTAATATTTTTTCAATTTGTTTGATTTGAAGTTTAATGTTTACTATATCATAGCAATCAGCGCTTAACATTAAATTTTCCCCAATTGAAATGATTAGTTCCGTTTGATGCTGCTCCCCTAATCGGATTAATCTTTCAGCTAAGGCTTTTACACTCCCGATAATGATCGAGGAGTCTAATTTTTTCAGTAATGGCTCTAACTGAACCCTTAGATCCACAAGTATCTCTGGTTCTAAATTTTCGAATTGTATCATGGTTGTTACTACAGGTTGTTTACAGTTAGGTTCCCTCTTTGAAGCGGGTTTAATATATTGAGCTATTTTCCCCAATAGTTCCTCTGCATTCACTGGTTTCATTAAATATTCATCAAATTCTGTTTCTTCTAGTATTACCTGATGAGCCGACGCACTTAATGCGATGATCGGAACATCACAAAACTTTTTGTTTTGCTTTAATCTCGAGCTCACTTCAAATCCATCCATTAATGGCATAACAAGGTCCGTAATAATTAAGACTGGGTTTTCTATTTCACAAATATTTAAAGCTTCTTGACCATTTTCTGCTTGAAGAACCGTTAAACCAGCTTTAGAAAGTAATTCTTTTAATAAAAAGCGATTGGTTTCAATATCATCGACCACTAATATCTTTTCTTTCGAAAATACATATTTGCAGAAATCGGAATTTTTTATGTCTTCAGGTAGCATTTCAGTTGCAGCTATTTGAACGTTGGTAAATTCAATGGTAAAGATACTGCCCTTACCAACTGTGCTTTCTAAATGAATAATGCCATTCATCATTTCAACAAGTTTTTTTGTAATCGAAAGCCCAAGTCCTGTACCACCATATTTCTTAATACTTTGTCCCGATATTTGTGTAAATGCCTCAAATATCTTTTCTTTTTCTTCATTTGGTATTCCAATTCCCGTATCCTCAACCGATAGTGATAAATTAACCGTACTTTGATTATGAGACGTTGGAGTCAATGTTTTTATGGACAGTTTGATAGATCCTGTTTCGGTAAACTTAACAGCATTTCCTACTAAGTTCAATAAAATTTGACGAATCCTTACCTCATCAAACAGAAAAACATCTGACATATCAGTTTGGATGTCAAGAATCATTTTAATTCCCTTGCTCTCAAGCTTTTGACTAAAAATCGTTTCAATCTCTTTAAAAATTGCAGGAAATTTGACGGGTTTATACTGCAATTCAACTTTACCTGCTTCTATTTTAGACAGGTCAAGAATATCATTAATGATCGTAAGGAGACTATTTCCTGCACTGTTAATGGTTTTAATGTAATTTTGATTGATTTCGTTTTTCATTGTATTGGATAACAGTTCACTGAATCCAATAATTGCATTAAGTGGAGTCCGAATTTCATGACTCATATTTGCTAGAAACTCGCTTTTAGCTTCATTTGCCTTGTCAGCTTCAATTTTTGCTAAATTTAATTCATGATTAGCCCTTTCAATTTCTGCCGTTCTTTCCTTAACCTTTTCTTCCAACCTATTAATATGTACATTTAATTCTTCAGCCATATTATTAAATGCATTTGACAGCTTTCCAATTTCGTCATTTTTATATATGTAGGCCCTCTGACTTAAATCACCTTTTGAAAAACGATCAGCTACATCAATCAAATTATTTATTGGTCTTAAAATGACGTCCGTGCTTTTTTTATAAATAAAAAACGAAATAAATAGTGCGATAATTGATAATACACTTGCCGTTTGGATATTTTGATTGATTTCACTCTTCAATAGACTTTCAGGTACTGCTGTTATAATTAACCAATCTAAACCATCCTTTTTATATTCGGTTAGCTTAAGCTGAAAGGTTTCTCCAGCTTCCTTACCAACATAGTTTTTCTTATCTGTTTTTTTGTAGGACTTGTAGGCATCGATAATCGAAGTAGTTTCAATATCTTCAATACCAATTCTTTCATAAGTTCCGTCTTCCATTTTTTTAAAGTTTGCTGTTTCAACAGAATTGGCTACAATATCACCAGTATTTCTTTCGATTACATAGGCGGTTGCCTTACGGTCTGACACGACTTCCTTTAAAAAACTGTTTAAGCTTGATAATGTGATGTGTGTGCCAAGTACTCCTTTAAGATTTCCTTCCTTATTATATATTGGATAGGCTGATGTGAGCACAAGGTCATCCTTAACAAAATGCTTATAAAGTGGAGAATAGATTGGTTTCCCAGCTTCCTTTGCCAGAGTGTACCAAGGTCTAGTACGTGGGTCAAACGCTCCAAAATCTTCAACAAAATCTTCCTCTGTCAATTCTTTTGAGACAGAATAATAATAGGAATGACCATTTGTTTCGGGATTACTGCGATATATTTCGATTTCGTTAAACACGTTTCTACGTGCTCCGTAATATTCGCCATTTTCCAACCCGTAACTAAAGCTATATATTTCTTTACTGCTCGAATTAATGATTCCAGCAAAAAATGCATCACGAATATTCTTATTTTGAAAATCAATCATCTCACGCTCAAGCAAATAATGATTAACCTGATTTGTATTTGATGGAATAAGGATGAGATTATCAATTTTGTTGGTGATATCTTTTGCCGCATCATTCTCTATTTGATTAATTACGCTTTCAGAAGCATCATTCCAATTAGAGAAAATAATATAACCAATCGTAAGGAGAGTGCTAACCATTAAAAAAACAAAAGAAAAGCTAATAATCCCTCTTATTGATCTGGATTTTTTATCCATCTTTGATGTGCTCCATTTCGTGAATGCCCTATATTTTTTTCTAGTTATCGGCAGAGACAATCATTCAATTGTCAAAAAGAATTTTCATTATTAAAAATCTACAGAAAAAACATTAATAAGTAATTCGACACAATCCGTAATTTTCCTTTAATAATATTTCTCATACCATCAAAATTCTTTTAAAATAACGTTTGCTTCCTTTTCTTATTGAACCATTCTCTTTATAATAAGTTATACTTTAAATTACATACTTTATCATACATACTTTAAGAAGGGTGATTCTATTGCAAAAGCGATTCCTTATCCTCCTCTTTATTTTTGTGTTCACATTAACTGTCATTGGCTGTTCTAATGATGAATCAAATAAACAGGAAGCTACTATTAAGCAGGTTGATTTAACGATTTCAGCTGCAGCAAGCCTGCAAGATGCCTTAAATGAGATTAAAGCAAAATATGAAAAAGAACATTCTAATGTGAATATAACCTATAACTTTGGCGGATCGGGTGCATTGTATCAACAAATTATCCAGGGAGCACCGGTTGACCTGTTTTTCTCAGCAGCAAAAGACCAATTTGATTTACTAGTCAATGATGGATTCATTGAAAAGAATCAATCAAAGGATTTAATTGGGAATGAGCTCGTTTTAATCATACCGAAGGGAGCACAGACAGGTATCCAATCATTTCAAGACATAGAAAAGGCGGAGAAGATTTCGATTGGAATCCCCGAGACAGTCCCGGCTGGGAAATACGCCAAAGAGACTTTGGTGAATTTAGACATTTGGAAAAGAGTCGAATCCAAGCTAGTTTTTGCAAAAGATGTACGCCAAGTGCTTACATATGTTGAAACAGGAAATGTTGACGCAGGAATGGTGTATAAAACGGATGCTCTTACTTCAAATAAAGTTAAAGTAATGACCACAGCACAGAACAACTTACATTCCCCGATTGTTTATCCAGTCGGGATATTGAAGAAGACTGCAAATCCAGAGGAAGCACTGAATTTTTTTGAATACCTCCAAACCCAAGAATCAATGAAAATTCTTTATAAATACGGGTTTAAGAATCTCTAATGCTGTCAAAATTCTTTATACCTATTACGATTAATAAAAAAGCAAGAAGCCTGCACAAATTGACGGCTTCTTGCTTTTTATTATAATGAAAAAAAGGGAAGGATTATAACGGTATAACTATAGAATCGATTCAATATAATTCCCATACCCTTTTATAATTGGCAGCCCTAGAGCATTTAAGTCCTTCCATATTTTTCGATCAAGTGCATATGGTGCCTTTTTTTGCAGACTATCTAATTCTGAATAAGTTAGTTGAATGTTGTAGTATTGCTCACCGTTCTTAATGACTAATTCGTAATAAGAGAACCTCATTAAAAATACTTCATATTGAGGATCCCATTCCTTTAGCTGCCTTTCAATCTGGTCAGCAACCTGTTTGAAAAATTCCTCCCCACTCTGAAAACGGGCCATATACTCTCTGGCTACTCCATTAATATTCATAATAACTATCCCCCCTTCCTTTTTCGAAGGCTTCAAGTTAAGAACGAAAAAGACTCTTATAGCACACAGTATGCACCTAAGAGTCTTCGATGGTGTCGTTATCATTCAAAGCCAAGGCTTTACTGGTAGGAGCACCTTACAAATAGTAGGTTGCTGTGAAGTCCTGGAGCCAGCACTCTCGTTCACTCTCGATAACCTTATTTATTTAATTTATTTTAACATAGTAGCTTAGATATGGAAATTCTGGAATTCTACTTAATTTCAATCGTTCCAGCACTTTGAACCTTAAAGGATTCTCCTTTATTCATCGAAATATGACCTGATTCATAAGGTTGATTATCAATCGTTAGAAATACCTTTTCACATTGATAATATTGTCCGACCGTATTAACAATTGATTGAAGAATTAATCCTTCAAATGCTGCACCAGCGCTCATTTCCTCAATAAAGGCTTTATTCAAATCAAGATAAACATTTCCATCCTGATTTAAATATAGGCTATTAATCTCTGTGTTTTTTGAAAAAACCGTTCCTAATTGATTCGGACTTTGCCCTTTGTATGCTGCTGTCAAAACCTTTCTTGTAATTTCATTTGTGTAAAAGCTAACAGGCCTGCTTTGATAATATATTTTATCGTCATTAATATTCGGATAATAGAAAGTAATATTTTGAACAAGTGGTACATTTTCCTCTACTTTTGATAAGGTCGAGGAGATTTCAGTTTCACCTGTAACAAAAACAGATTTCACTAAGCCAACGTCTTTAGCATAGTAATCTAAGGTTTTATCATTGCCCTTATCTGTCGTTACTTCAATTGCTTTATAATTACCTGAAGGAGTCGTAAGATCCACCGTCATATTCGTGATCGTTCTGATACTTCCATCCTTTAACGTCCATGTTGTCCCCTTTTTAAGTGGCTCCATCAGCATAATTTCCTGATTCTCGCCGGTCAATTTTAATAGATTCTCTCGATAGTATGCTTCTCCTCTAGAATAGACCTTCGTTAGTTTTCCGTCCTTTATCTCCAAGACATTTGCCATCACTGTTCCACCATTCTCAACTCTTTGTTGGACTTTTGTCTCAGAAATATAATCAGGATAGACCGTGAAAGTTGAGTATTCATTTCCAATACCTTCATAGCTATATCGTGTATTTTTAGTGATTGGATAGTATTCGCTAATATCTGGCAGAGTTTCTTTCGTTTGTTTAGGTTCCTTAACTCCATCACTATCATTTTTAGTGTCTGTTTTATTGTTATTGCTGTTTTGATTTGTCTTTTCATTGTTTTGGTTCTCGTCACTTGTATTGTCTTTATTCAAGGTACAGCCAATGAGACCGATCATGAGAAGTAGAACGGTTAGTAGGGTAATCAACCTTTTCATATAAATTTCCCCTTTATAAATTTATCAATCTTCTGTCCCATTTTCTCCTACCCTTATTATACAATGATTTTTCGTTATATAGTCCAAACCAGCGCAAAAAAGACTGATTTATCAGACTTCCCAAAAAGAAGGCTGTGTTTAATTAGTCTGTTGATTTCCGCTCCAGGCGCTTCGCTTTCCGCGGGGCGGGCGGTGAGCCTCCTCGCCGCTTCGCGCCTGCGGGGTCTCGCCTGTCCCGCTGCTCCCGCAGGAGTCTTCGCACCTTCCACTCCAATCAACTGTGACAAAACATAAAAAAGAGAGCGATCAAGATGATCGTTCTCTTAACATGCTTATTATTATACTTCCTCTAACACTTTCTCTTTGACCCTTGTTGTGACTATGTCTTCGAGGACAAATGCTTTTTCAAACCCATCCTTAATTGCATTCGTAATCGATCCAGGATTTATCGCATCCCCAATAACAAAAACATTATCAAAATGCTGTTGAAAGAGCTCTTCTAGTGGATTATATGCTTCTGTACCCATTGAAAATACAAAATAATCTAATTCAAGCTCTATTTGATTTCCAGTTTCATCATCTTCAATGATTACGGTATTCGGAAGAATTTTAACCACTGTTTGACCTTCTATCAGCTTAACATCCTCTTTTATTAAACGATTCAATAGCATTGCTCTTGTATGCGGAGTTACCTTGCTTCCAGTCTCAGTAGGCACCTCAATTAAGGTTACATCATTCCCCTGCTTTGCCAACTGATGCGTAACACTATAGCACACCATTCCGCTACCCATAACCACCATTTTTTTGTTTACAAAAGCTTTTCTTTCTAACAACACATCTTCATAATCACAAACGTTTGCTAAATCATATCCTTCTACGTGCGATACAATTGGTACTGCACCTGTTGCTAAGAAAACTGCAAATGGATTTAATGACTTTATGCTGTTGATCGTGGCGACTGTATTAATACGAACATCTACTTTTAATCGTTCCATTTCGTGGCGATGATAGTCGATCATCCAATTCATTTTTTCTTTAGCGAGTGGTTGATTGACTAGGTTCAATTGTCCTCCAAGCTTGGAATCCTTTTCAAAAATAGTGACATCATAGCCCTTTAATGTCAGAACTCTCGCTGCTTCCATTCCGCCAGGACCACCCCCAACAATGGCTACATGACGCTTTTCGTTTATCTTCTTCATTTCCTTAAACTCTAGTTCTCGACCTGCACGAATGTTTAGAGAGCATTTTACGTGACCTGCAGTTCTTGTACAATTCAGACAGCAAATACACTTTCTGATTTCTTTCTCACGACCTTCGTACGCTTTTTTTGCCCATTCAGGATCAGCGATATGGGCTCTTCCCATTGCGATAAAATCAGCTTTACCTTCTGATAATACGGTTTCAGCAAATTCTGGCTCACGGATAACCCCTACAGTAATGACGGGAATATTGACTACCTTTTTAACAGCATCGGCCAAATACACTCTCCAGCCTTGCTCAAACATCATAGACTCAACCATCTTATCCATAGAATTATAGTTTCCACAGCTTGCATGAATCGCATCAACACCAATTTTTTCTAAATATTGGCTTATTTCCTGACTTAATTCAATATTCAAGCCGCCTTCTTCAAACTCATCAACACTAATCCGAATCGTAACAGGGAAATCCGGACCACATTGTTCCTTTATCCCGGTGACAATCTCCTCCACAAACCTCATCCGATTTTCAAAGCTACCACCATACTCATCCCTACGTAAATTTGTTCCTGGACTCATAAACTGATTAATTAAATAACCATGCGCACCATGGAGCTCGACTCCATCAATACCAGCCATCTTGCAGCGCACTGCCCCCATTACGAATTGATTGACTATGTCTTTTACTTCTTCAGTCGTTAATTCTCTTGGTTGCTCACCAATGGCAGCACAGGTCACAGGGCTTGGTGCAACAATTTGATTACCATTTAAATTATGAGATGTAGTTTCCCTGCCTGGGTGTTGCAGCTGTACAAAGATTTTTGCGTCATATTTATGAACGGCATTTGCAAGGCGATAAAAGCCCGACATGAAGCGATCTTCATCAATTCGAAGCTGGTTAAAATTTGCACGACCTAATTTATAATCAATCGATGTGTATTCAACAATAATTAAACCTGGTTCCACCTTTTGCTCGTTCTTCATAATAAGCAATGACATGATCATTCATTTCTCCATCAGGACCTGGCAGGCTCGTACCCATTGCCGGCATGACAACCCGATTCTTTAATGTTAGCTGTCCAATTTTCCCTTTTTCAAATAAACGATTAAACTTCATTAAGCGACCACCCTTCAAGTTTGTTAAACATTTCACATAGTCTCAGAAAAAAATTATTTCCAATATTTATTATAAATGAAAGGTTCAATTGTTTTTGTGATATAACTATGACATTTGGAAGCACATTGGGGGTTCATGTGCTTCCAAACAATGTTTTTGCTATTATTTTAAACATTTTTGTCACAATTAAGAAAGACTTCCCATCATCGTTAGCCCTGTGGTTTCACAACAAACTTTTAATTTATTGATGGTCATTTTTCCGAAATATTAACGTTAAAGATGATCTGCTACTTTGTTAATACTGATTTTTGCTTTGGTGGATGCTGGTTAGCGATTAATTCACCGAAAGGACTTACAAAAGCGCGTTCATTTGAATCGTTTGCTTGTTTGATTGGAAGTTTAGGGAACAATAACTCCGCCGTCCGATACGCTTCCTCAAGATGAGGATAACCTGATAGAACAAAGGTTTCGATTCCTAACTCCGCATATTCCTTCATTCGTTGTGCAACCTGATCAGGATTTCCAACTAGAGCCGTTCCAGCACCTCCACGAACTAAACCAACACCAGCCCATAAATTCGGACTAACCTCCAAATTTGATCGATCACCTTTATTTAGTTGAGTCATTAATTTTTGGCTTTCAGAATCCATCCGCGCAAAGATTTTTTGTGCCGCAGCAATGGACTCATCATCAACATGCTGGATTAATTCTTCCGCTGCTTGCCAAGCTGCTTCTTCTGTTTCACGAACAATAACATGAACGCGCAAGCCAAATCGGACAGTACGACCCTTTTCCGCTGCTAGCTTTCTAATGTTGTTTATTTTCTCAGCAACCTGAGCGGGTGGCTCGCCCCAAGTCAAATAAACATCAATATGATCCGCGACTACATTTAAAGCTGCTGGCGAGGAACCCCCAAAGTAAAGTGGCGGATATGGTTGTTGCACAGAAGGATAAAGTAATTGACCACCCTCCACACTTAAATGCTCTCCGTGAAAATCTACCTCTTTTCCTTCAAAAAGCTGTTTCCATATCGTTAAAAATTCATCTGTTTGATCGTATCGAGCATCGTGGTCAAGAAATTGTCCATCGCCTGCTAATTCTACCGGATCTCCACCAGCCACCACGTTTATTAGCAATCTTCCTTTAGAAAAACGATCTAGCGTTGCGGCCATTCTTGCTGCAAAGCTAGGTGCCATCAAACCTGGGCGCACAGCAACTAAAAATTTAAGCTTTTCAGTAACGGACAATAACGATGAGGCCACAATCCAGGAATCTTCGCACGATTTCCCTGTTGGAATTAGCACCCCACTATAACCCAATTCATCAACAGCTTGCGCGATTTGTTTGCAATATGAATAGGTAACCGGCTCTTGCCCCTTCGCTTGTTCCTAAATATTTTCCATCACCATGAGTTGGAATAAACCAAAATACTTCCACTAAAAACATCCCCTTATCCAAAAATAGTAGAAAATCTTTTATCAAATGAAAATTAGATTATAAATCCGCCAGACTCTGTATCAGAAATGAATTCGGACAGTTTCTTTGACAATCCTCCAACACCAAATCGTAAAAATTTCCTGCGATTGGAATCATCAGCCAATCGAGATGTTTCATTAAGTACAAAATCTAAAAATGCTAAAATATGAATTCTCCGATTAAGAACCTGGATAATCCCATATTCAAAAAACCAATTGTCAATCGTATTAAAAACACCTTTGTTGATTTTATAATTTCTTTGACAATAGAGAAAAAAGTGTAAATCAGGTAAATTTAATAGCTCACTATCTTTGAATCCTGTCTTAAATCCTCTATTTTTATAGATAAATGGTTTCACTGTTTGATTTTCACTAGACATGACATCCCCTCCTCAGTCATGATCTCGCATTTGTTAAATATTGTTGAAATTAGCTATCTTACATTCACTTCTGGCTCATGGGAGGTTGCCCACCTATTTCCCATAATTTTATTTAAAACTTGATAAACTAACTTTGAAAAATGCGGATTGTCTCGTTGCCGTGGGTATGGTAGGCGAATTGGTAAATCTAAGACAATTTGTCCTTCATCTATTAAAATGACTCGATTTGCAAGCGCTACTGCTTCCTCCACATCATGAGTCACTAAAATGGCTGTAAACTGCCTATCCCGCCAAAGTTTTTCAATCAGTTCATGCATTTCTAATCTTGTTAATGCATCCAACGCACCAAGCGGTTCATCCAGCAGCAAAAGCTCAGGGTCATGTATTAGTGCTCTTGCAAGTGCGACACGTTGCTTTTGACCACCAGATAGTTGGGCCGGCCACGACTTAGCACGGTCAGCCAATCCTACTTGTTCGAGAATGTTCGGGATTTGTGCTCTTTGCTCATCCTGTTTTAAACCGAGCGCGACATTTTCATCCACTCTTTTCCACGGCAAGAGCCGACCATCTTGGAACATCATTTTTGCTAATAAATTTCGGCCTTTCAGTTTTTCTTTATTGACCGTGATCGAACCTGTAGTAGCTGTTTCTAGACCAGCTATAAGTCTTAATAATGTACTTTTTCCGCATCCGCTTTTGCCGACTACAGCAATAAAATCGCCCTGTTGTACCTGCAAATCAATTTTCCTTAATACTTCTTTTCCGTCAAACACTTTTTGTATCGTTGAAAGCTCAACGATTGATTGTTTTACTGCCATCATCAAAACCCTCCAATCATTTCTGATGGCTTGGATGCCATTTTAAAAATCGTTTTTCCGCTACTTTTGCTGCAACATCGGACAGTTTCCCCAACAATGCATAAAGAATGATGCTTAGAACCACAACATCCAGCTGCATGAACTCTCTCGCATTCATCGCCAAATATCCAATCCCTGAATCAGCTGCAATCGTTTCTGCCACAATCAAAGTTACCCAAGTTATCCCTAGCGCAAATCTGACACCAACAAGAATGGAAGGTAACGCCGCCTGAAAAATAATATGCCAAAACAATGAAAATCCCTTAAGCTCATAAACTTCTGCCATTTCAATTAAAGAACGATCAACCGACCTGATCCCATGGTACGTGTTTAGATAAATTGGGAAAAAAGTTCCTAACGCGACGAGAAATAATTTCGCTTCTTCGCCAATCCCAAACCACAAAATCACGATCGGTATGAGGGCAAGGTGAGGGATATTTCGAATCATTTGAATCGAAGAATCCAGTAAACGATCCGAAATATTCGACAAACCATTTGCCAGCCCTAACATAAAGCCAATTCCGCCGCCAATTAAAAATCCAGTAAATGCCCTTTTTGTACTGGTCCAAACATCAGTAAACAACTGACCACTCTTTGTTAACTCTACCGCAGCAGTAAAGATATCAAGTGGGTTTGGTAATACTCTTGCTGAGAGAATGCCCAATGATGAGCTTAATTGCCACGTGACGATTAAAATAATCGGAAGAACCCATGGTAAAAACTGTTTCCATTTCATCGTTGATTCCCCCTTTATTAATTGGTTGCTGGTAGAACTGCTTCGGATACATCAATTTTCTTCGGAATAAGCTTTAAATCATAAAATTTATCGGCTATTTTCTGCTGATTTTCTAAGCGATCAGTGGTAATCTTTTCGATTCCATAAGGTCTGCGATTTAGAACGATGTCTAGTGTTTCCTTATCCATCCCAATTTGTGGTGCCAAGAATTTAGCTGCCTCGCTCCGGCTTTCATCTACCCAACTTTCTGCTTTTGCCAGTTCGTTGAAAATAACGTCAAGGACCTCAGGATTTTCTTTCGCAAATGACTTAGATGATAAGAAATATTCACGATTCTCAACTAAACCTGTTCCATCCTGGATAATACGAGCACCCGTTTTTTGCTGTGCTTCTGCTAAAAATGGATCCCAGATTACCCAAGCATCGACCGCCCCTTTTTCAAACGCTGCTCTAGCATCAGAGGGTGGTAAAAAAGCTGTTTCAATATCTTCATATTTCAATCCATTTGCTTCCAATGCTTTTACAAGCAAATAATGAACGTTTGAACCTTTATTTAAGGCAATCTTCTTCCCTTTTAACTCCTTAACGTTCTGTATTGGAGAATCTTTTGGAACAATGATAGCCTCACCTTTTGGATTCACAGGTTCATTTGCATAATATACAAGTGGTGCTCCCGCAGCTTGCGCAAAAATTGGTGGTGCTTCTCCAGTATGGCCCAAGTCTATGCTGCCAACATTTAATGCCTCTAGCAGCTGTGGACCTCCAGGGAACTCCGTCCATTCAACCTTATAACCCAGTGGCTTTAATTCTTTTTCCAACGTATTTTGTCCTTTTAAAAAGTTGATGGTTCCGAATTTTTGATAACCGATATGGATGGTTTTGGTTTCACCATTTTTTGCTGAAGCTTTTTCACTGCTCTGCTTTTCAGAATTGCAAGCACTTAATAAAAGTAAAAAAAATAACGAAATGAGAACAAGTATTCCTTTTTTTCTAATAGTTAGAGCCATTAATCTTTCCTCCTGATCATATAAATAGCATTCAAGGTAGTGCATTACATTATATTTGCGGAAATTGTCTCCTATCGTGACTGAATCTTCTCCGAACGGTTACCTGAAACATCATCAATCGCTGATTGTATCCGCAATTTAATCTCTTCCTCAATAAAGGTGATATCGTTTTCTACATAACTCAACTGTGAATCAACAATATAGACACCTTGGGGAACTTCTCTCGCACCAAGTACCGAAAATAACGGTTTAAATGAATATTCCAGTGATAATAAATGAGCGATTGTACCACCTGTTGCAATCGGTAATACCTTTTTAGCTTCTAAACCTTTTTCCGGAATTAAATCAAAAAAACTTTTTAAAATACCCGGATAGCTTGCTTTATATACTGGGCTTAAAACGATCAGTGCCTCCGCTTGTTCTACTAGTGTTTGTGAAGCCTGGATCGATGGATCATTAAATTGTGCATGAACGAGTGCGTCCGCTGGTAAATCACGAAGGGACAAAAACTCTACCTCATGTCCTTTATCAGATAATTCCTTGTGAATAAATGAAGCTAGAGCTGATGTTCTCGAAACACGAGCTGGACTTCCTGATACTATTAATACTTTTGTCATATAAATCGTCTCCTTTAATTATATTAATCAAATGCATTTACTCAGTTTAATCCTTAAAAGTAGTGTTTATGCCTTAGTATTAATTATGACTCTAGAAGACTAGTCGTCATCACCAGACATTATAATTATACTTATTGGATAACTTGGTATTAAGTAATAAAAAAAGGTCCTTAACCCATTAATGACTAATAAGGCTAAGGACCTTCGGCTGTCCGATCGGTCAGATTATTTTCTTGTTTATTATCATAAATAACTTTAAATAGAATGTCAATAACAATCGTTATATTTTTCTGTCTTTTGTAAAAATACAGAAAAGATAAATTACATTCTCCTTGAAAAGAAAACTATTAAATGGACCCAATATTCACCCGATTAGCTTTCCATTTCCTTTATTATCGAAGTAAATAAAGTACCGAGAAGAAGTGGCAAATGGTCCCGCCAAGTACGAATAAATGCCAGACAGCATGATGGTGTTTGAATAATTTCCACATATAGAAAATGGCACCAATCGTATACAATAACCCACCTATTACAAGAAGTAAAAATCCAGTATGATGGATATTTTCTACTAAATCCCGCCAAGCAAAAACAATCAACCACCCCATAACGACATAGAGAACGGTGGAAGTGAACATGTATTTCTTCACAAAAAAAGATTTAAAAATAGTTCCACCAATAGCGATTCCCCAGACAATCCCAAATAAAGTCCAGCCTAACCAGCCTTTTACCGCAATTAACATAAATGGAGTATACGTCCCCGCAATAAAAAAATAGATGGCAGAATGGTCCATAATTTCAAAAAAATCCTTTGCTCTACCTGGTCGCAAAGCATGCACGAGCGTTGACGCTGTGTATAGTAGGACCATCGTTGTCCCAAACAGGGTAAAGCTAACAACATGCCAGGCTGTTCCATAAAGTGATGCAAAAACGATTAGAATGACGAGAGCCGCAATACTTAACAATGCACCAATCCCATGTGTTATTGAATTTGATATTTCTTCCTCTTTTGAAAATGAATGCGTATTAGCCACTATCGTTAACTTCCCTTCTACTTACCTTTAACACTACTGCTATTCCATTTTGTACGTGTTATTGCAACAATACAAATAACAAAAGCACTCCAAAGCGAAGTGCTCTTTATCATTATATTCCATTTTTATATCCTTTACTATTTACTTGACTGACTCTTTACAAAATGAAAATAATTCTCAATTAAAGCAAAAAAATTTTATCTACACTACGTCTTTTAATGCATTATAGATCGAGCACCAGGAGCGCTTTGCATAAAAAATGGGAATAGATTGACTTTTCGCCTGTTTCTTGATTACAGTTGACAGATTATGATTTACGTAATCAATTAAAACAAGGATACAGCTTATTTTTTCTGGTAACTCCTTTTTTACCATTTGAGCTTTTCTGCCATTTATATGTAGGACTTTATCAAATCCAACAGTTGTTAATTTTTCCGGAATAACACCTAAATGATCTGCACCAACAATTAATAACGAAGCCATTTTTCATTTCTCCTTTTAGGTTTACGAAACCTTTATTGATAATCGTTATCACTTAATTATATTTTAATTGAAAATGATTATCAGTGTCAATGAATTTTTAGAAACTTTCTTTGAAAGGTTCAATTGATTAATCATTCCATTACTATCAGTTAACAAAAATTAAAAAACGCATCAGGAAAACCCTATCCTGATACGTGTTTTTATTAAAAGGAACTACGAAAATTCTGCCTTCCGTTTTCGTAGACCATTTTACCTTTGTTGATCGTGCTGGTGATTTGACATGGGAATGTGTGTCCGATATAGAGACTTTGTTTATGTTTAGCAAGGAAGTTTTCAGTTGTGACAGTGAAATCTTCTAGCGTAACAATCACTAGGTCCGCGTCCCACCCTACTTCGATTTTCCCTTTTTTGGTCAAACCGAATCGGCGAGCTGGAGCTGAAGCTGTCCAGTCAGCAATACTTGTAAATGGTATATCGTATTGTAGAGCTAATTGAATCATAGATAATAAGGTAAATTGTCCCCCGCTAATTCCACCCCATGCATCAAACAAATTATACTTGGTTGGATCCTTCATGGAAAAAGGACAAGGAGAGTGATCAGAGGAAATCATATCAAACTTTCCTTCTATTAATAACTTAATTAGTTTTTCTTGTTCTTGTTTCACTCTTAATGGTGGAGCACATTTTGCAACAGGACCTTTTTCGATTAATGCCTGATGATTAAATAGTAAATAATGGGGACATGTTTCGACCGTTACATCCACGCCCTCACGTTTAGCAGCTTCAATTTTGTCAATCGCCGCTTCACTGCTAATATGTACAAAGTGGAGGGCGCATCCTGTTAGTCTTGCATAGGTTATGGCTCGCTCGACCGCTTCTGCTTCTGCCAAAACGGGTCGCGTTTCTAAGTAATCATCGGCACTATTAAGTCCTTTTTCCTTCTTTTTACGTTCGAGCCAATTTGTAATGGGAGCACTTTCAGCGTGTAAAGCTAGAATTTTTCCAAGCGAGGCTATTTCCTTCATTCCATTTAACAGTGTTTGATCATCGGCTCGTTCGAACTCTTCATTGCCGGTATCGGATAAAAAGGCTTTAAAACCAATCGCTCCGGCTTCTGCAAGTCCCTGTAATTCACCCTCATTCCCAGGAACCAATCCACCCCACAGTTCAAAATCAATAACCGATTTCTCAAAGCCGATTTTTGCTTTTTGGAGCAAAGCTTCTTTCGTCACCGTCGATGGAATTCCATTTAACGGCATATCAAAATAGGTTGTACATCCTCCAGCTGCCAACATTTGCGAGCCTGTTTCAAACCCTTCCCAATGCTCCCGGCCAGGTTCACTAAAATGCACATGAACATCTATCGCGCCAGGGAATATATACGTTCCACTTGCATTCACTTCGATTAATCCAGTTCCTGAAAGCTGTTTGTCTATTCCGATGATAACTCCGTCTTTGATCGCAATATCCATTTTCGAAACCCCATTTTCGAGGACGACCAGACCATTTCGAATCAAAAGATCATATACTCCCATTTATTCTCACCTCTATTTCGTTAATACCCAACTGACGCTTCCCTTAATAAGCTAATTTATATAAAACTTCCATTAATAATTCGATACCTATTTCTAAATCTTGTAAACTAGTAAACTCCATTGGAGAATGACTAATTCCGTTTTGACTTGGTACAAATAATAATGTCGTTGGGCAAATTTGACCAAATACTTGTGCATCGTGTCCAGCACCACTAATGATATTCTGATAGCGCAACTGCTTCATCTCAGCTATTTCCGTAGCAAGTTGGCACATCTGTTCATCCATTCTTACTGGTTTGACATCCAACCATTGTATAATAGTTACTTCCATTTCTAACTTTTCTGTAACTCGTTTAAATTCATTAAAAATTTCATTACAATACTCTTCAATCACATCTTCCTTGTGATGTCGAATATCCAAGCTGAATTCCACTTCCCCTGCCACAACATTTGGGACATTTGGCAAAACATCAATCTTTCCTACAGTTGCGACTAATTGAGAATCCGTATTCCTTGCTATTTCAGTTAAAAATGAAATCAAATGCGCTGCTGTACTGACAGCATCCTTCCGATAATGCATTAGAGTCGTACCAGCATGGTTGCTTTCTCCTTTTATTTGAATGCGATACCTCCGCTGACCGACAATATGAGTTACAATCCCTATTTGCTTTTTATTTTTTTCAAGGACTCTTCCTTGCTCTATATGAATTTCAACAAATCTTTCAATATCATCTCGAATAGGAGGGATATACTTAACGGGATCAAAACCCGCTTCTTCCATTGCAAGTAAAAAAGGAATGCCATCCGGATCCTTTACATCCTGTACATGATCTAAATCGTATGCACCACTAATATTTCTTGATCCCCAAAAGGTTAACGGAAACCGACTTCCTTCTTCTTCACATAATGATACAACTTCAATTGTTTTCTTGGGATAACCGTATTCTTGAAAAAGTCGCACGGCCGCTATAAAGCTAGCAATGACTCCAAAGGCACCATCATATTTCCCACCGTTTACAACCGTGTCAATATGGGAGCCTGTCAGGACCGTTTTCTCATTTTCTTTACTACCTGGTATTCTTCCAAACAGGTTTCCGACTGAATCAAAATATGTAACTAGCCCTGCTTGATCCATTTTATTTCTTAAAGCCTGCTGTGCTTCACACCAGGCGCTACTGTACAATAATCTTGTTACTCCACCATCCTCAGTTTTGCCAATTGAAGCAAGCCATTCAATTAATTCTCCAACCTGACCATTTTCTGACTGACTATTAATTTGAATGGACATTTAATTCACTCCTCCCTAGTATTTTATGTAATCTTTATTTACATCTATATGTCACATTCTCATTTTGCATACATGACAAACCAATTTCTTTAGTCATTATGTTCTATACAGATTGAATGAGCCTGTAAAAAATTTTAAGTTATTATGCCAATGACAACCAAACTAATCTTTATTATTATTTAATTATTCTGACTATAGATGATATATTTAATATATGTAAATGGAGTAAACGGAAGGAGCATTATAAGCATGTTAACAATAAAAATGATTAACCAGGCTACTCATGAACAATATATGACATTACTAGATGGTATTTTTGAGCATTCGCCTTGGATTGCCGAAAAAGCAGAAAATGCAAAACCCTTCTATTCTCTGGAACATTTACACCAAGAAATGGTAGCCGTTGTAAAGAGCTCGTCACTCGAGCAAAAGCTATCACTAATCAAAGCTCACCCCAATTTAGGGGATCGAGTAGCTATGACAAAGGATTCAGTTAAAGAACAAGAAGGTGCCGGTTTACAGGATTTAACACCCGAAGAGTATGAGAGATTCATTTCGATGAACCACCGCTATATGGAGAAATTTAACTTTCCATTTATCTTGGCTGTTCGCGGAAAAAATAAACACCAAATTTACGAAGCGATGAAAACAAGAATTGAAAACACTGGTGAGAAAGAGTTCGAGTCTGCCCTTTCAGAAATTTATAAAATCGCAAAGCTGAGATTAGCGCAACGATTCGGGAAGTGACCTACCAAGAAAACAGATGCTTTATGGTCTGTTTGCCTCCTCATATTGAATATAATAAATGGAGTTCGTAGCTGAATGGATAAAACTAATGAGTCAAATTATATCACATCATCAATTTTACGAAAATGTCAAAATAGTAAAGGAGCAAACATGAGTGGATTAACGACACATATTTTAGATCTTACCCATGGAACTCCCGCAAGCGCAGTGGTAATTGAATTATTTTACCAGGAGGCTAGTGTAACATCTGAGGCAACCACAAGGGCGGCGAATTCGAATTGGACATTGTTAAAAACGGCTGTGACAAACCAAGACGGTCGACTTGACCAACCATTTCTTTCTGGCGAAGAAATGAAAATAGGAAGCTACGAGCTTGTTTTTCACATAGGCGACTATTTTAGAAGCCGAAGAGTTATGATTACTGAACCCCCATTCCTCGAACAAGTACCCGTACGCTTTGGCATTGCCGAACCAACCAAACACTACCACGTCCCACTGCTCGTATCACCTTGGGGATATCAAGTGTATCGCGGGAGTTAATAAAAGGAAAAAGAGATTGCATCCTTTTTTAGAGCAGCTGTTCTTAAATGGGCTGTTTTTATTTTAAAATAATAAACCCAGCCGTTTTGACTGGGGATCACCTTAACCTTAATATCCAAGTGCAGCTCCATCGCCTCTCGGGTCTGCACCTCCAAATTTAATTCCACTTTCCTGGTCAATTTTTATCGCTCCAGCATGGCCCATGACATCTGTATAATCCTCTAAAACCTCCACCACATGACCGCGCGCTTCAAGTTCTTGGGATACTTCAGTCGGAATTCTTGCTTCGATTTTCACACTATTGGATTCCGCTCCCCATGTTCGACCGTATAACCATCTTGGCGCTTCAATTGCTGCCTGAACCTGGAAAATCGTAATCTAGTATTCTCGTCACTAGTGCTGCCTGAGTTTGCGGCTGCCCTTCCCCGCCCATCGTACCATACACTAAGTAAGGTAGCTTATTTTTAAAAAGCATGGCTGGATTTAACGTATGATATGTTCTTTTGTTTGGCTCTAAGCAGTTCACGTGGCTTCTGTCTAATGAAAAAAAGCTACCGCGATTTTGGAGTACGACTCCTGTTCCCTTTGGAATAATACCAGAACCGTATTCATGATATATACTTTGAATCATCGAAACGGCATTTCCATCCTTATCAACCACACCAAGCCAAACCGTATCTCCCTTTGGATCCAATTGATTTTTGAGATTGACCGTCTTTGAAAATTGAATTCTCGCAGCCAACTCCTTGCCCCTATTAATAGATAACAGCTCATCTAATGGAATGGGTGAAAAATCTGGATCAGTTAAATATTGATCTCGATCCTCGAATGCTAGTTTAATCGCCTCAATGATTAAATGATAGTAATCTGCTGAACCTTCCTCAATCGACGGTAAATGAAAATGATTTAATATATTTAAAATCGATAAAGAGGCAAAGCCTTGTGTATTAGGTGGGAGGTTGTAAACATCGAAGCCGCGATAGTTAACCTTAATTGGTTGAACCCAATCTGAACGATGCGATACAAAGTCATCAAAGGTTAAAACACCTCCATATCCTTGAAGATCCTCCGTTATCACTTTTGCTAAAGTACCTTGATAAAAAAGTGCACTTCCTTCTTCCGCAATACCTTCTAATGTAAGGGCTAAATCAGTTTGTTTCATTAACTCTCCTGCGCGATAGGATAAACCGGATGATTTTGTAAAAATCCGCTTAAATTCAGAGAATCGTTGCAGATGTCGAAATTGATGGTCCTTTTCATCCAGATTGACATTTGTCCAATGTTCTTGGCTGTGTGTGACCGGAAAGCCATGTTTAGCATATCCAATCGCTGTTTGAAGCAACGCGTCCCAATCCCTACTCCCCTTCATTCTTTCCATTGAATAAGAATACACCTTTTCCCAGCCTGCAACTGCACCAGGAACTGTGTTTGCAGCAAGCACACCTCTTGCGGGAATTTTCCCAAGCCCAAGCTTTTTATAAAAATCAATCGTCGCCATTGCTCCAGACCGGCCACTGCTATTTAGAGCCTTTAATTCTTTTTCATGGGCATTATAAATCAGCCAAAAATTATCTCCGCCAATTCCATTCATATGAGGATAAACAACACCTATCGTCGAAGCCGCGGCAATTGCAGCTTCAAGTGCGTTTCCTCCCTCTTGCAAAATCTTCATACCAGCTTGCGAGGCCAAATAATGCGGTGCCGTAATTATGCCATTCGGAGCCATTGTTGTCGGCCGATGCGAAAAATGAGGTTGCTTCATCTGCTTCATCCCTCCAAATATGTAACTACCAAGGTCAAAAAACTGTATACTTTTTGCTTTTCCCTATTGGTCTTTTTCCTTAACATACCTGAAAAATCCTTCACACTTTAGAAAAATTTTAGATTCTGATGTTATAAGAAAAGAAAAAACGGTGAGTAATCCTATCGATCACTCACCGTATCAGGAGTTTTAAAAGTTTTTGTAAGACATAACGAATTTATTTTTGATACTTAGACAATTTTGTCGTTGGCGTTTCCGGTTTTTTTTCAGGACGTTTCGCTTTAAGGTTGGATGCCCATGTAACCCGTGATTTATATTTCTGTGTAAATTCTTTATTAACAAGCGCTTGCAAGCGATCACGATTTTTTTCAAGTGTTTCTTCAAGGGATTGGAGACGACGGGATGGGAAGGATAGTCCTGATAGTATGGTTGTAATGGTGGGGTCTGTTTCAGTAAAATAAGTCCCTTCAAATAACTGAAGCGGTTCTCCGACTTTTTCAAAGATTGCAGGGACATTAATAAGCTTTGAAATCGTTTCTGGTCCATCGTAAATCAGGCCAGCTCGGATGACGCCTTGGGCTTCAACTGGACAGAAAATCGAGTGCAACCAGGATTTTTGTACTTTCGCTGTGACATCTGCGGTTGTATTGGCACCTGTAATGGGTGTTTGACAAATAAGGGTTACTCCCCGTGTAGATAAGATATTCAAGAGGTCCGTCTCATCAAAGTTTCCGAATACAGAACTTTTTTGAGTCACTTTAAATACGTTGTTAATAGCTTCTATTACCTGCTGATTTGCATATTGATAAATCTGCTGCTTACTCGATTGAGGGTTCAGCTTCCGCACCTGGTCATTATCGACTAAAAATACTGAAGCGATGGAATCTATTTTTGAAAGCTCCTCAAGACATTCAGCTGTGTTAATCCGGTTTCCTGCCAACACATTTCGTTCTGGGACAACGGCGATTGCGCCAACTTTCACATCAGGAAGCTGGTCAATAAGCAGGTCAATTAAGATTGGGCTCATACCAGATCCTGTTCCTCCGTCTGTTGAGAAGGCAACCAACAAGAGCTTTATATTTTTAAAGGATTTCTTAACAAATTCAATCATTTCTTGATAATGATCATGTACTGCCCGCAAGCCGATTGAACGGTCCTGCCCAGCGCCAATATAGCCTTGAACAAAATACTTTTTCTCAACCTTTGTATTTACCATTCCATCTCGCTTATTCGTATTGATAAGAGCACTTTGAAACCCTGAGGCAGATGCAAATTCTGCAATATTACCTCCTGCTTGACCGATGCCCAAGATTCCGATTGATTTCATTTTATCCCCTCCTTCTCTTCTTATTTATGAATAATACTCGTATTTTATGTACTCAATTAAAAATGCCGACCCTATATATGAGTCGGCATCTTAAATGGTTTTCTTGCTTTTATAGTTCTATTAAGCTTTTACTGCTGATAGAGCTTTTGCTGCTTCAGCCACTTTCGCTAAGCCTTCAGAAATAATTGTTTCAGCTTGTGCTGGATTTGCATTGTGACCTTCGATAATAACTTCTTCGACAATTTCCATACCAAAAACGCCGCCAACAACGTTTTTAATATAGTTTGCTGCCATCTCCATAGGAGCTGCCTCTGGAGTTGAATAAATTCCACCACGCGCACTTAGAATAACAGCTTTTTTATCTGTCATTAAGCTAACTAATTGACCATTTTCATCATAATTGAAAGTGAAACCTGCTGCATATACATAGTCAATGAACGTTTGTAATGCTGCTGGGATTGTTAAATTCCATAATGGAAACGCGAAAACAACCACATCTGCAGCTGTTAGAGCATCCATAGCTTTTTGCTTTGCAGCTAATAGGCGTTGTTCTAAGTCAGTTAATTCTTCCCCTGCTTGAACTTTTCCAAATGCGTTAAATAAATCTTGGCCGAAATAAGGCATATCTTCAGCAAATACATCATAAGTCGTTACATTTACACCTTCAAGATTTTCCATAAAAGTTTCGTACATTTTACTTGAAATAGCTTCTGAAGCTGGGCGATTATTTGCTTTTACAACTAATACATTCATTATTCTCTATCTCCTTCAAATATCTTTAAAATAATTATCTCGAATTCATAATATATCAAACTAGTAAATAAGTCAACAAAAAAACATTATAATGATATTGTTTAATTTATTAAATTAAACAGCATTCATCCTGATATAGAGCAAATTTAGTTTTTATAAGAGTTGTCATTATATCATTTACCCGAGATAGAAAAAGGCTGTTGAGTAAACCTCAACAGCCAAATGGATCGTTAACAATTATTCATTTCCGGTTAATCCATTTACATCAATAAAAGGAGTAGCTCCACCTGTAACACTAGGCAACTTACCATCCCATTTTTGCAATGCTTTTTCTTGTACTTCAATTTCTTTTAATTGGATCAGCTCAGGCGTAACCTCTGCCTTCTTTAATCTCAAGGATTCTGCTTCTGCTTGTGCTTGAGTAATTTGCTGTTCTGCTTCAATCTTAATCCGTTCTAAATCTCTTGTAGCCTTTAAAGCATTTTGCTCTGCTGTTTGTTTCTGTTCAATTGCATTATTAAACTCTTCACTAAAAGCAAATTCTTTAATGTTGATTTCTTCCAATTTCATAAAATACTTCGTTAATTTCTCTTCTAGCATATCCTTAACCTTAGCTGATACTTCAGGTCTTTTTGAAATCAACTCTTCAGCAGTGTACTGTGCAGTTACAGCCTTTAAAGCCTCCGCAATCGCTGGGTCTATGATTCTTCCTTTATAGTCTAATCCAATTTCTTGATACAACTTATTTACTCCTGCAGGATCAACTGAAAAGTTAACAGCTACTGTTGCTGTAACCGTTTGTAAATCCTTTGAGGCTGCGGTTTGCGAGCTTTCTTCTTTTTGAACTCGAACCTCAATCGGTTGAACAGTTTGCACAAATGGTAGTTTAAAATGGAATCCCTCATCTAAGATACTGCTCTTGACCTCACCTAACTGTAAAAGGACCCCCCTATGACCAGATGGAACGGTAGTTACAGAAAAGAATAAAAGTACAATGACAATGACGCCAAGCACACCTGCAGTAATAAGATTATTCGGCTTCAAAAAAATCATCCTCTCAAGTTCTGCGACTATACTACTACTTATTTTCTATTATCTTATTGTTAATTAGCTTGAAAATAATAAATAAGAGTTAGTCGTATGAATTATTTGTCTACCTTAATATATACGGCTTATCCAACAAAAAGTTTCTATCATATATATTTTTTCTTGTTTAATAACTCACTGAGCGAAAAAAAGAACCTTATAAAATATAAGGTCCCTTGAAAAAAAGGTATCCGTTAAGAAGATGACGCCTCACCACCTGCATTTTCCCATTTCGTAATTTCCTCTCGCACAATCGGCGCCACTTCTTTACCAAGTAATTCAATTGCTTTCATCACATCATCATGAGGCATCGTCCCGACTGGAACGTGCAGCATAAAGCGAGTGATCCCAACATTTTTTCGAAGATGAATGATTTTTGCAGCTACCGTCTCTGGATCCCCTACGTATAAAGCTCCCTCAAAGCTCCGCGCGAAATCAAAGCTTGAACGATCGTATGGTCCCCATCCCCGTTCTCGACCTAATTTATTCATAACAAATTGGGTTGAAGGGAAAAATTTATCAGCAGCTATCTGGGTACTCTCAGCTATAAACCCATGTGAATGTGAGGCTACCGACAACTTAGTAATATCATGACCAGCTTTTGCTGCTGCTCGCTTGTATAGTCGTACAAGTGGTTCAAACTGAGTTGGGTGTCCACCAATAATGGCCAAAACCAATGGTAGCCCGAGATAACCTGCCCTAACGACAGATTCCGAATTTCCTCCACTCCCAATCCAAACCGGGTAATGGATTTTGTACTGGCCTCGGATATACACCTAAGTTCTGGATAGCGGGTCGATGCCCACCTTTCCATATTACTTTTTCCGAATCTCGAATTTTTAATAATAGTTCGAGTTTCTCTTCAAATAACTCATTATAATCATTTAAATCATAACCAAACAAGGGGAAAGATTCGATAAAGGAACCGCGACCAGCCATAATTTCTGCGCGCCCATTTGAAATGGCATCAACGGTTGCAAAATCTTGAAAAACTCTTACAGGATCCGCAGAGGAAAGGACGGTAACCGCGCTTGTTAAACGAATCGTATTTGTTTGTGAAGCCGCTGCAGCAAGTATAATCGCTGGTGATGAAGCTGCATAATCCTCTCGATGATGTTCACCAACACCAAAAACATCCAAGCCTACCTGATCAGCGAGGACAATTTCCTCAACTACCTCCCGTATGCGCTGGGCATGACTTATTACCTCACCAGTTACAACATCAGGTGTGGTCTCGACAAATGTACTTATTCCAATTTCCATAAAACACCTCCAACACTTCGATCCACTATATTGCTATTATCCCAATAATTCATAACATACCACGAATGATTACAAAATATAAAGAAAGGTGCTTTTAAATGGAATTTATTAGAGGAATCCTCACATTTTTTTCTAGTAATGAAAAAAAAGACTTCTATTAGCGAAGCCCGAATAGTGGAACTATTTTATATAAACCAGTAAATAATTAAATAAATTCACGAAAAACATTTCCGATAAGCTTTAACAATTATGCCATCACTTGCAGGTTCAAAAACAATCCCCCCAAATCTATTTCATAAATAAGGCGACATCAAATATTTTATTATTGGCCTGCTCATAGGTTTCTTCTTGTATATGAGCAAATCAACAATAATAAACTTTGTTGTTAACAGAGTGGTATATCTCATTCACAGAATAACGGATGGCTATTTCACATGGAAAAAGCCCAAATTATATGCTGTATAATTAAAGGATATTTCTCTTTTGTTATAATAAGAACTCAATATTTCATTATTAATCTATACCTAAAAATGTAACAATAACAAAAAAACAGCCCTTTTGGCTGTTTTTTTGATGCCCGGCAACGTCCTACTCTCACAGGGGGAGAGCCCCCAACTACCATCGGCGCTGAGAAGCTTAACTTCCGTGTTCGGTATGGGAACGGGTGTGACCTTCTCGCTATCGCCACCAGACAAGTATTAATTTGAGTAATTTCATTCCCTCAAAACTAGATAATGCAGAAGAAGAAAAACGTTTTTGGTTAAGTCCTCGATCGATTAGTATCAGTCAGCTCCACATGTCGCCATGCTTCCACCTCTGACCTATCAACCTGATCATCTTTCAGGGATCTTACTAGCTTGCGCTATGGGAAATCTCATCTTGAGGGGGGCTTCATGCTTAGATGCTTTCAGCACTTATCCCGTCCGCACATAGCTACCCAGCTATGCCTTTGGCAAGACAACTGGTACACCAGCGGTGCGTCCATCCAGGTCCTCTCGTACTAAGGACAGCTCCTCTCAAATTTCCTGCGCCCACGACGGATAGGGACCGAACTGTCTCACGACGTTCTGAACCCAGCTCGCGTACCGCTTTAATGGGCGAACAGCCCAACCCTTGGGACCGACTACAGCCCCAGGATGCGATGAGCCGACATCGAGGTGCCAAACCTCCCCGTCGATGTGGACTCTTGGGGGAGATAAGCCTGTTATCCCAGGGGTAGCTTTTATCCGTTGAGCGATGGCCCTTCCATGCGGAACCACCGGATCACTAAGCCCGACTTTCGTCCCTGCTCGACTTGTAGGTCTCGCAGTCAAGCTCCCTTGTGCCTTTACACTCTACGAATGATTTCCAACCATTCTGAGGGAACCTTTGGGCGCCTCCGTTACTTTTTAGGAGGCGACCGCCCCAGTCAAACTGCCCACCTGACACTGTCTCCTACCCCGATTAGGGGTATGGGTTAGAATTTCAATACAGCCAGGGTAGTATCCCACCGATGCCTCCACCGAAGCTGGCGCTCCGGTTTCTACGGCTCCTACCTATCCTGTACAAGCTGTACCAAAATTCAATATCAGGCTACAGTAAAGCTCCACGGGGTCTTTCCGTCCTGTCGCGGGTAACCTGCATCTTCACAGGTACTATAATTTCACCGAGTCTCTCGTTGAGACAGTGCCCAGATCGTTACGCCTTTCGTGCGGGTCGGAACTTACCCGACAAGGAATTTCGCTACCTTAGGACCGTTATAGTTACGGCCGCCGTTTACTGGGGCTTCGGTTCAAAGCTTCGCTTGCGCTAACCTCTCCCCTTAACCTTCCAGCACCGGGCAGGCGTCAGCCCCTATACTTCGCCTTGCGGCTTTGCAGAGACCTGTGTTTTTGCTAAACAGTCGCCTGGGCCTATTCACTGCGGCTCTTCTAGGCTTTAACACCCAAAAGAGCACCCCTTCTCCCGAAGTTACGGGGTCATTTTGCCGAGTTCCTTAACGAGAGTTCTCTCGCTCACCTTAGGATTCTCTCCTCGACTACCTGTGTCGGTTTGCGGTACGGGCACCTTTTATCTCGCTAGAGGCTTTTCTTGGCAGTGTGGAATCAGGAACTTCGGTACTATATTTCCCTCGGCATCACAGCTCAGCCTTTACGGAAACGGGATTTGCCTCATTTCCAGCCTAACTGCTTACACGCACATATCCAGCAGTGCGCTTACCCTATCCTCCTGCGTCCCCCCGTTGCTCAAACGATAATGAGGTGGTACAGGAATATCAACCTGTTATCCATCGCCTACGCCTTTCGGCCTCGGCTTAGGTCCCGACTAACCCTGAGCGGACGAGCCTTCCTCAGGAAACCTTAGTCATTCGGTGGATGGGATTCTCACCCATCTTTCGCTACTCATACCGGCATTCTCACTTCTAAGCGCTCCACCAGTCCTTACGGTCTAGCTTCAACGCCCTTAGAACGCTCTCCTACCACTGACATCGTAGATGTCAATCCACAGCTTCGGTGATACGTTTAGCCCAGGTACATTTTCGGCGCAGAGTCACTCGACCAGTGAGCTATTACGCACTCTTTAAATGGTGGCTGCTTCTAAGCCAACATCCTGGTTGTCTAAGCAACTCCACATCCTTTTCCACTTAACGTATACTTTGGGACCTTAGCTGGTGGTCTGGGCTGTTTCCCTTTTGACTACGGATCTTATCACTCGCAGTCTGACTCCCACGGATAAGTCTTTGGCATTCGGAGTTTGTCTGAATTCGGTAACCCGATGAGGGCCCCTAGTCCAAACAGTGCTCTACCTCCAAGACTCTTACTACGTGAGGCTAGCCCTAAAGCTATTTCGGAGAGAACCAGCTATCTCCAAGTTCGATTGGAATTTCTCCGCTACCCACACCTCATCCCCGCACTTTTCAACGTGCGTGGGTTCGGGCCTCCAGTTGGTGTTACCCAACCTTCACCCTGGACATGGGTAGATCACCTGGTTTCGGGTCTACGACCACATACTAATACGCCCTATTCAGACTCGCTTTCGCTGCGGCTCCGTCTTCTCAACTTAACCTTGCATGTAATCGTAACTCGCCGGTTCATTCTACAAAAGGCACGCCATCACCCATTAACGGGCTCTGACTACTTGTAGGCACACGGTTTCAGGATCTCTTTCACTCCCCTTCCAGGGGTGCTTTTCACCTTTCCCTCACGGTACTGGTTCACTATCGGTCACTAGGGAGTATTTAGCCTTGGGAGATGGTCCTCCCTGCTTCCGACCGGATTTCACGTGTCAGGCCGTACTCAGGATCCACTCAGGAGGGAACGAAGTTTCAACTACAGGGTTTTTACCTTCTTTGACGGACCTTTCCAGATCTCTTCATTTACCCCGTTCCTTTGTAACTCCATGTTGAGTGTCCTACAACCCCAAGAGGCAAGCCTCTTGGTTTGGGCTATGTCCCGTTTCGCTCGCCGCTACTCAGGGAATCGCGTTTGCTTTCTCTTCCTCCAGGGTACTTAGATGTTTCAGTTCCCAGGGTGTGCCTTCAATACCCTATGTATTCAGGTAAAGATACTACTCCATTACGAGTAGTGGGTTCCCCCATTCGGAAATCTCCAGGATCAAAGCTTACTTACAGCTCCCCGAAGCATATCGGTGTTAGTACCGTCCTTCATCGGCTCCTAGTGCCAAGGCATCCACCGTGCGCCCTTTCTAACTTAACCTAAAGGTTAATTCTCTTATTATTAAGAGAGAAAAAACTAATGTGGTGTTTCTTGTTTTCTTCTTCTTACGATTATCTAGTTTTCAAAGAACGAACGGTAAATGATAAGCTTCGCATTTCGTTGTCAGCTGCGCTTACTCAGGTCCTCATGTACGCTAAGTACACTCCGGCCTTCCCTCGCTTGCTTCCTAGAACTGCTCGCTTCTAATTTACCTTAAGTTTTGAGGAATTGCTCCCTCAAAACTAAACAAACAAAGCGGTCAACAGTACAGACCAGAAGGTCTGCATTCCGATTGTCTTTACGACAATATCCTTAGAAAGGAGGTGATCCAGCCGCACCTTCCGATACGGCTACCTTGTTACGACTTCACCCCAATCATCTGTCCCACCTTAGGCGGCTGGCTCCTTACGGTTACCCCACCGACTTCGGGTGTTACAAACTCTCGTGGTGTGACGGGCGGTGTGTACAAGGCCCGGGAACGTATTCACCGCGGCATGCTGATCCGCGATTACTAGCGATTCCAGCTTCATGTAGGCGAGTTGCAGCCTACAATCCGAACTGAGAATGGTTTTATGGGATTGGCTCGACCTCGCGGTTTCGCGACCCTTTGTACCATCCATTGTAGCACGTGTGTAGCCCAGGTCATAAGGGGCATGATGATTTGACGTCATCCCCACCTTCCTCCAGGTTTGTCACCGGCAGTCACCTTAGAGTGCCCAACTAAATGCTGGCAACTAAGATCAAGGGTTGCGCTCGTTGCGGGACTTAACCCAACATCTCACGACACGAGCTGACGACAACCATGCACCACCTGTCACTCTGTCCCCCGAAGGGGAACGTCCTATCTCTAGGAGTGTCAGAGGATGTCAAGACCTGGTAAGGTTCTTCGCGTTGCTTCGAATTAAACCACATGCTCCACCGCTTGTGCGGGCCCCCGTCAATTCCTTTGAGTTTCAGCCTTGCGGCCGTACTCCCCAGGCGGAGTGCTTAATGCGTTTGCTGCAGCACTAAAGGGCGGAAACCCTCTAACACTTAGCACTCATCGTTTACGGCGTGGACTACCAGGGTATCTAATCCTGTTCGCTCCCCACGCTTTCGCGCCTCAGCGTCAGTTACAGACCAAAGAGCCGCCTTCGCCACTGGTGTTCCTCCACATCTCTACGCATTTCACCGCTACACGTGGAATTCCGCTCTTCTCTTCTGCACTCAAGTTCCCCAGTTTCCAATGACCCTCCCAGGTTCAGCCGGGGGCTTTCACATCAGACTTAAGGAACCGCCTGCGCGCGCTTTACGCCCAATAATTCCGGACAACGCTTGCCACCTACGTATTACCGCGGCTGCTGGCACGTAGTTAGCCGTGGCTTTCTGGTTAGGTACCGTCAAGGTACCGGCAGTTACTCCGGTACTTGTTCTTCCCTAACAACAGAGCTTTACGACCCGAAGGCCTTCTTCGCTCACGCGGCGTTGCTCCGTCAGACTTTCGTCCATTGCGGAAGATTCCCTACTGCTGCCTCCCGTAGGAGTCTGGGCCGTGTCTCAGTCCCAGTGTGGCCGATCACCCTCTCAGGTCGGCTACGCATCGTCGCCTTGGTGAGCCGTTACCTCACCAACTAGCTAATGCGCCGCGGGCCCATCTGTAAGTGACAGCCGAAACCGTCTTTCAGCTTTCCCTCATGAGAGGGAAAGGATTATCCGGTATTAGCTCCAGGTTTCCCGAAGTTATCCCAGTCTTACAGGCAGGTTGCCCACGTGTTACTCACCCGTCCGCCGCTGATATCAGGGAGCAAGCTCCCTGATATCCGCTCGACTTGCATGTATTAGGCACGCCGCCAGCGTTCGTCCTGAGCCAGGATCAAACTCTCCAAGAAAGTTGATTTAGCTCGTTTTAAAACGTTGGCTCATGTTTTCTATTATTATAGAAGAAACATGATTATTATTGTTTGTTGACGTTTGTTTGTTTAGTTTTCAAAGAGCAACAAAGCATGTTATCTTTGCGCCACTGCGAAGCGACAAATATTAATATATCACATATTCACAGTGAAAGCAATAAAAACTTTTGAAGTTTTTCAAGTTTACTATGTTACTTAATTCCCCCCGTAAAAGTGCGACTTTTTAATAATAACATCTTCTTTTCTATTTTACAATTGAAAATTTTCACCAATTATAAAAAGAAGAAATGAAGATATACCAGCAACTTATTGACCATTTTGTATCAACTCGCTGCTGGGAGTTCTAATATTATCATTGGTATGCACTTCCTTCAAGTGGAAATGCCATCCAATACAATGATGAGGTTAGTTCATTATCTGCCGATCATTTACCCGACTTACTCTCCTTTTGTTTAATAGAAATATCCTTAGGACGTTCAGGGAATGAACCTTTGCCTTCGTGAGGACCAGTTAAATCATTTCTTTGATCAAGAGCTTTTCCTGTGTATTCAATGGGATTGTTATCTGTCACCTTTTTCACCTCTAAGAAGATATTTGTTTAGTTTTTATTGCCATTAAATTTTAATTTTAGCTCAGCGTCGCTCATGTTCGGATATTTTCTAGGAGGACTTTTCCTTAACGCTTTCTTCAATTCCTTAGTAGCATCATCACTAGTATTATACCGTTTATCCATTTTCCCAGCTCCTTATGGGTTAATTGAAATCTTAATCTGAGATTACCTAATTAACAAAAGGTATTTTGACCGAGTTTTACAAATAATATTCTGTAAACGGGTGATTGAATTTACTAAAAAAATTTCCTCTTTCTCAGTTCATTTCCTGGGTAAGCGCAGAATTATCTATATTAAAACAAAAACAGAAGGCAATCGACATGAATAGTTGTCGACTACCTTCTGTTTGCAAGTTGTCTACTTTTTATTTGCCTCTTTTCTTCCCAAATAATCCCCCTTTATCCCAAAAACCCTTCTCCGAGCAGGCGATACAAGGAAATCCTGAGGCAATGCAACGTTCCAATCCGTAGGATTCACACATATTAAAGGCCTGTGGTCCTTTGCAGCCGAGTTTAAACAAACAATAGCCTTTTTGTGCACCTTCATCATCAAAAGATTCAGCAAATAATTTCTGATCAAAGTAAGGTTTGCGGTGACAGGTCATATGAACGGTTTTTTGATAAAAAGCTTTTGGGCGCAGCTTCTTATCTAGCTCCGGTAATTCCCTGTGAAAATGGATATGGAGCAGTGTACCGATTATCGCTTCAGGAACTGGGGACAGCCAGGTACTAGGGCAACGGGTACCTCGTCAGGCAAGATGGCCATCACATCAACAGAATTGGTCGGATTCCCACCTGCCGCAGCGATTCCACCCCAAGATGAACAGCTTCCTATTGCAACAACGGCTTTAGCATTTTTGGCCGCATCAATAATTTCCTCTGTTACTGATTTCCCAGCTATCATAAGAAACTCATCACTACCAGGTATTCCACCTTCTATCGCAAGGACATAGTCACCCTTATATTTTTCGAAAATGGATTCCTTGTGCGCTTCTGCCAGTTCTCCACTTGGAGCTGATAACAGTTCACTATACTCTAATGAGATAAAATTAAATAGGCTATCAATAAATGAAGGTTCATTACTACGGATGAATGCTTCAATACAGCCTGTACAATCCAACGCGCTGATCCAAATGACAGGAAGTCGTTGATCGTTTTTCATTGAGAGATTGCTTGTTACATTTAGTGTCTCGTGCCAAGAGTATTGTGACATAATAAGTAACTCCTTTATGTAAGTGTAGACGGGATTCATTTAGGTGATTTGTGTGGTTACCAAGAAGTATGAAAGTCGATGAGCAATCTGAATTGGGTTGCTTGGAGGTATTTTATCTAGTTGTTATTCTAGTATACTTCTAAAACATGGTCATTTCTGTTTGAAATATGAACAAAAGTGGATAATTTTGTTAGGTTATTTTCATCATTTATGTGTCAATGAATCAACCTTTATAATAAAAAAACCAAGTCCATATTTTAAATGAACTTGGTTTACGTTTACCTGGCTGTGTTGTTTATTTAGAGAGGTTTCTTATTTCTTCTTTTGGCGGTATAAATCTAGCGTTTTATATCCTTGTGAAAGGATATCGACCATCTGCTGAATCCGCTTGTCTCGTGTTGCTTGTTGCTTTGCTGAGTAAATATGACGTGCCCAGTCCTTTTGGTACCCTGGTGTTAGGTTTTGAAAAAATGTGAGTTCAGCGGGATGATTTTCCAACAGTGCTTTGACGTCCTCCACATGATCCCCATAGTCAGCAACACATTGACTGCTTGCCAAACTTTTCTTCTCTTTTCTTTTTTCTCGCTTCATCCCAACAACCGTAAAAACATCATCCATACTTACCATCCGCGAAAATTTAATATCGCTTGTTCCGATGTAACCATCCTCACCAACGTTCAGTGCGGGAAACATTTCATCTCGATGAATATATGTATCAAAGCGCTTATTTCCTTTTTTCGGGTAAGCGAAGAAAAGATAACCTTTCTCCTGTAATATCTGCTCATTTTTAATGATGAAATTAATTTGCGATACCATCTCCTCGAGTGTGGTAATAAAGATAAAAATCGCATCATGATTCTTTGAAAAAATAGTCGACAGCTCTTGAAACACATCATAGTCAGCAGGCTGATTAATAACAGCTAGATTGGTGTATTTATTAAGCTTTAATTTATCAATAATCGTCATAACAGGCTCCTTTTAAATAGTCATTTATTTATAATACAATAATAATTGTGCTTTGATGGAGGAATCAAATGTTTTAACAAAAATTATCATTGTTTTTCCCGTTTCATTAACTATGTCTGCTTTGTGAAACTTTATGAATTTCATATCGAGTTGTTTTTGGTGTTTCCCCCAAATGAAAATGGATTTGATAATATATTAATATATTGAATTTCTATTTAAAAAAATTAAGTTAATCTATATCGTATCGCTACTATTAATTTCAATAGATTGGAAGATTGGCATGATAGCAGTAAAAAACTTCAAACTAGGTTTAAATCGTGACACATTACTCTATTTAGTTCTGTTAGGATTAACCCAATTTTCAACAATATTTCCTGTGAATTTCGTGTTTGGTCTAAGCTTCAGTTTTACAAGTATTTTCACCTTTATTATCTTTCGGTTATATGGACTTCCTTACGCCCTAATTAGCTGTTTACTTACTTTTTTCTTCATCAAAAATGATTTTCTTTATATAGCTTATAACATCATATTATTTCTTGAAATTCTTGTTGTTGGTCTATATTTTTATTTTAGAAAAAACGGCAAAATGTTTTTTGTAGATGCAGGCTATTGGTTATCACTAGGGCTCTTATTAATTTTCACACTAAATAAGACCTCATTAGCTGGTCAAACCTTATACTTTCAGATTTGCAAAGATATCCTTAATGGATTATTTAATGTTCTCGTTGCTGATATGGCACTCGCGTATTTCCCGTTTTATAGGTTTCTCAAATCTATAGAGTTAAATAAAAACAATGTTTCCGTCCATCAATTTTTAACCCATATCACCATCATATTAATTCTTGTTCCATTATTTCTAAGTACACTTACAAACACTTGGCATGTTCATGAGGAAATTACAAGTCAAACCTATCTCAATGCTGAAAATACAATGAACCATATGATGAAAGACCTTTATCAATTGGAGCAAACGGACCCCGATTTTTTAGCGAAGGACACACGACATCCTAACATATTGGATGAACTGATTGAGCAATATCAATCATTAGATTACAACATCATCATCACGGATGATCAATATAAAGTACTCTCGACAAGTACAAAGGAATCACCGATTAAAGGCTCATTCTATAATTGGAATGAAATTTATGATACAAGGCAACTTGCTAACCACTATTATGAAGCGCTACCAATGGACCAAAATGATGTTTTTCCGATTATGAAGTGGCGTTCAGGTAAGTTAATTTACATCAATAATGCAGATAGTTTATCATTAAAAATTTTTATACAATTTCCTATTTCTCAGTATCAGGACGATATCTTTAAAGAATTTTTAAGTTACCTACGTTTGTCAGTATTATTCTCAATTTTCACGATTATCTTTGTCCAAGTTATTAGTCGGCTATTTATAAAAAACATCGAACGGTTAACGATGGTTTCAACTAACCTTCCGCAAAAACTTGTCAATCTCGAAAAGGTTGAATGGCCACAAAGCAACATTTCGGAGCTTCGGTCATTAACACAAAATCTTAAAAAAATGGCACAGAAACTAAAGGAATTATTCCAAGAAAGCATTGAAATGAACAACGTTCTTACCATTCAAACAAAAAAGTTAAAAGAATCAGAGGAAAAGTTACATCAATTGGCGTACTATGATGTATTGACCGACCTTCCCAATCGCCTTCATTTCCAAAATTATGTGTCAGACCTAATTGCCCACAACATCTCTGACAAAATAGCCATTATTTTTATGGACTTGAACCAGTTTAAGCAGATTAATGACACATTGGGGCATAATGCAGGCGATACTTTACTTCAGTTGACCGCTATTAGATTTAGTAAATTGTTAGATACAAACCGGATAGTCTTTCGACTCAGTGGTGATGAATTTGTTATTGTCCAAAAATATGTTTCTCGCGTTGAAATTACTCATACATTAAATTTAGTTCAACAAGAGTTTTCTATCCCATTTCAGCTCAACGAAGAACAACTCTATATTACAGGAAGTATTGGAATTAGCTTATACCCCGAGGACGGATGCGACTTAGATTCACTCTTGAAATGTGCCGATATTGCGATGTATGTTTCAAAGGAGAACGGAGGAAACGTGGCTCAATTTTTTAATGAGTCAATGCGAGATAGATTTCAGGAACGGCTAATCGTTGAAAATTCCTTGCGAGCTGTTGTAGATAAAGGTGGGTTTGAAATATTTTATCAACCAAAGCTTCAATTTGGACAAGTTTCGAGTTTGGAGGCATTATTGCGCTGGAATGATTCCGAGCTAGGTAATGTTGCTCCCTCAATCTTTATTCCAATTGCAGAAGAAATTGGTTTGATAACGAACATTGATGAATGGGCATTAATCGAAGCCTGTAGGCAAAATAAGAAATGGCAGGATGAACATGCCTGGAAAATTCCGGTGGCGGTAAATATATCAGCGAAACACTTTGAACAGGAACATTTAGTACCTTTAATAATTAAAGCATTAACGATCTCTGGACTAGAACCAAAATATTTGAAGCTTGAAATCACGGAAAGTGTGTTTATTAAGGACCCTACCCAGGTCGCAGATGTCATCTACGAGCTCAAAAATTTAGGTGTGCAAATTTCAATTGATGATTTTGGAAAAGGATATTCTGCTTTCATCCATTTGCTTCAATTGCCTATTGATGAAATCAAAATAGATCAACAATTTATAAAAAATATTGATTATGATGAAAAGAAAGCACTATTAGTCAAATCACTCATTGACCTAGCACATGGGCTTAATCTTAATATTGTAGCCGAAGGAATTGAAACAATCGATGAAAGAGATGCGCTATATCGACTAGGGTGTGATGAGCTGCAAGGTTACTTATTTAGCCCTCCCATAAATGTTTTAGACATTGAAAATTTCTTGACTATTCATAACACAAAATCAACTGATACATTTGTCTTGTCAACTTGAGAATGCACTATGAATTACAGAATAATATTTATTTGAAAGCAGGGATTGATTAATCTCCTGCTTTTTTTACCTGCTTACCCAAACAATTGGTTTAAGACAAGCATATTGTATTGTAAACGTGTGAAAGGAGGGGAAAATTTATGTCTAGAGGAAGAGATAGAGACAGAGATAGAAATAGAAGTAGAAGTAGAGTGGAAATTAATGTTGATGATGTCGTAATCAATGCTGAAAATGTAATAATCAACGCAGAAAATGTCGTGATTCGCGAAGAGGACAATGATCGAAGAACTAGTCGTGGTCGTAATCGTGACCGTGATAGAAGACGCAATGATCGTCGAGACTTTTGGTTATAAAAATGAAAAAAACCATCCAAACAATGCTTTTGGATGGTTTTCCCATGTAATGATACCCCCTCAGCTTTCCTTATTTTTGAATCATCGAATAGCGAACTCTTCATGATATAATATTTTTAGATAACAAATGTTAGGGGACTATTCTATGAAAACCTGCTCTTATTTCAAATATTTCATTCTATTATTCTCTATCTTTGCTATCGGATCTTTTATTTTTTTTCAGCAGAGATGCTATGCTTCAACAAATACAAAAACAATCATTCTACCTAAAAGCTTTTCGGAAATGGATGTTACAAATGAATTAACGATTTTAGTTGATCAAACCAGTAAAATCTCAAAAAGCGAGATTTTGGTACAAGATAAACAGTTTGTCCCCATTGAAGATGCAAAGGTATCGGGCGATTTATCTAAAGCAACCTATTGGATAAAACTTGTTATTCAAAATCCTTCTGCAGAGAAGAAAAATATTGTGCTAGAGCTTAAAAAACCCCATTTAAGCGCGGTTTCCTTATATACACAAAAAAACGGTAATCTTAAACTCATCGAAAATATGGGTTATGCATTCCCTTTTCATGTTCGAACGATAAAACATAGGAATATGGTCTTTACTCTACCATTACCAACTCACTCAACAAAAACGTACTTTATAAAGATTAATACTGACAGTTTCTTTCAGGCGCCTGTTACATTATGGGATCCAATTGCATTCTCAATGAACAACTATTTATCGCAAACAGTATTTGGTCTCTATTATGGAATTATGCTGGCAATGCTTGTCTATAATGGCTTTTTATTTTTTTCATTAAAAGAAAAAACGTATTTCTACTATATTATGTTTTTATTAGGATTTATGCTTGTTCAATTAATTTGGGATGGATTTGCCTTTCAATGGTTATGGGGAGCTTTCCCGTGGTGGGCTCTGAGGTCGAATGCATTTTTTATTTTATTCACTGCAATTTTTTCATTATTATTTACGAGCCATTTCCTACAACTAGATGTTCATATACCTATTTTACATAAGGTTGTTAAAAAATTATCATTCGTTTTTTCATTGTTTTTACTTGCACCATTTGTTCTATCTGTTAAGGTAGCTACGTTATTGAGTATGGCAGCAGTAGCTGCTGTTACTCTATTGGTTATATCGATTATCGTTGTTCTCCGATTTTCAACGCGTGAGGCAAAATATTACATGATTGCTTGGGTACCTCTCATTGTTGGAATCACATTGAATTTACTTGCTGGATATAAGGTTATCCCTTTAACAGCAATTTCACTTTATGCCCCGAAAATAGGCGCGGTTATTGAAGTCATGTTATTATCACTTGGTCTAGCTGACAAAATTAAGCGAGTGACGATTGAAAAAGAGATCCTAAAAAAACTGGCAATGTTTGATCCATTAACAAAATTATTTAATCGCGGAATGTTTTTTAATAAGGCAAATGAATTATATAAGTTATCAGGGAAACAGAAAAACCCGGATTCCCTCCTGTTAATTGATGTAGATTATTTTAAAACCATTAATGATCAATTCGGTCATTTGGTTGGGGACCAAGCACTAGTTTTTCTTGGAAAACAATTACAGTATATGTTTAATCAATACGGAATTGTTGGGCGCTATGGTGGGGAAGAATTTATCGCTTATTTACCAAATACATCCGAACAAGAGGCAGATAAGGTTGCCAAGTCATTCATTCAGCTTTGTCATAAGCAGCCATTTTTGCTGGATAATGGGCAAACATTGACGATTACCGTTAGCATTGGGATATGTTGTAACAATCAGGCGCAGAATTCTTTACAGGAAATGGTTCATTTTGCTGATGTAGCTTTATATGAGGCGAAGAACAATGGTCGTGATCAAGTTATCCTGGCGTCACAATTAGGAAAAATCAAAAAGACTCCTGTTATGCTTTAACCATTTTTGCAAAGAATTTGGTAAGGCTGTTTGGGATTTAGTTAAAACATTTATTTCGACCCAATCTTAATTTTTTATAACGGAAGCAGGAGTTCTACCTCCCGCTTCCTATTCCGTACCAAACGTTATCCCTTGTTCTCGTAGCATTTTCCGATAGGCAATACTAAGCCGGTCACTTTTTAAGTGGAGTTCAGCTTGCAGATCAAGTGGTAGAAGTTCTGGTTTTTGATTTTCGACAATGACTCTGTCTTGTTCAATGAGCGTATTTTGAAAATTGATAAAAACCTGTTCATCCTCATCTAACGCATAATTTCTTTCCATAATCATAAAAGCCGTACTTTTATGCTCATTTACCGGAAGGACAATCATGAACAATTGAAAAAAATCTTCAGAATCTGTAATTTTTTTTGTAAATCCAACCATTAATGGCTGATAAACCTTGTACGTATATTTCGATTGAACATCGTAGCCTCTTCCATCAGGGTCAGGCTGGTAAACGAATATTTCATCCGTTAGGAGTACCCCATCAACCTGATGGACCTGGTAATCACCAATTTCCGCAAAATCGCTATCCCCTAATAGACCCTCATGGACAAACATTAAATGGGAAACATCAAGGAAATTTTCGACGACTCGAGGGCCAGCCGCATCTACTTCATAAGGTCCCATTTGAATTATTGCGTAATCTGGATGATCCAGTGACTCCGTTCCTATATTGGGTGTATCGTGATCAGGCTTACCTAAACAAACCCAGATGAGTCCGAATTTTTCACAACAAGAATAGGCTTTTGCTACAGCTTTTGTAGGAATTGTTTTATCCTTTGGCAGAGCTGGAATACAGGTGCATTTCCCGTGATGATTGTAGCTCCAGCCATGGTATGGACATACAATTTCATTGTTAACTACCTTTCCTAGTGAAAGAGGTACTCCTCGGTGAATACATAGATCCCGAAACGCATGTACACCATGCTCTGTTCGAAACACGACTACTTTTTCTCCAAGAATCTCTACCGAATTGGGTTTTTCTGTTAAATCTTTTGCTAAAAATACTGGATGCCATTGCTGGATTAAGACTGGATCTTGTACCATCATATCGACTTGATCCTTTCGATTTATTCTGGGATCGTTCCCTTTATTCCTTTTACAAACCAACTCATGCTAAGAATATCCTTATCAGGCATTTGTTCTCCTTCAGATAACATCTGCTTGCCTGACTGATTATAAAGTGGCCCCTCAAATACATCAAACTTGCCATCCTTCATTTCTTGTTTCTTTGAATTAACAAAATCCTGTACATCCTTCGGTACATTTTTACCAAACGGAGCGATATCCACCATCCCATCTTTCAGACCGCCAAACACTGCTTTTGACTTCCATTTGCCATCAATGACACTTTGAACGACGTCGACATAATATGGTCCCCAGTTTAAAGTCGGGTTCGTTACATACGTTTCAGGAGCATAACGGTTCATGTCAGAGTCATTACCCATTCCCCAAACACCACGTTCTGCCGCTGCTTGAATTCCTGCAGGTGAATCCTGGTAGTTTGCTAGAACATCTACCCCTCCGTCTAGTAAACTAATCGCTGCTTGTCTTTCGGTTGCCGGATCGAACCAAGTGTTACTCCAAACGACTGAAACCTCAACATCAGGATTAACACTTTGAGCCCCTAACGTAAATGCGTTAATGGTGTAGATCACTTCAGGTATTGGGAATGCCCCAACATAACCAATTTTATTATTTTTTGTTAATTTACCTGCTGCAATTCCAGCTAAATAGCCAGATTGATAGCCTCTGCCCTGGTATGTAGATAGGTTGTCGGCAGTTTTATATCCAGTTGCGTGCATGAATTTAACATCTGGGTATTTTTTCGCAACATTATAGGTTGGGTCCATATAGCCAAAGCTCGTTGTGAAAATAATATCGTGGGACTGGGCCAACTCTTCGATCACTCGCTCTGCGTCAGGACCCTCTGGTACATTCTCGACTGTAGTTGATTTAATCCCGAAAGTCTCATCGACTAATTTTCGGCCTTTGTCATGTTCGAATGTCCATCCGCCGTCGCCTGGCACCCCAATATAAACAAAGGCTACCTTTGGCTTTTCCAATTTCTCAGATAGCTTGTCATCTTTTTTCGTCGATTCCGCTTGATTGGCTGATTCCTGGGAACACGCCGTTACGAGTGTGAAAATCAGCATCGCGATGAATAATTTGAACCATTTTTTCAAGTGTAATCCCCCTTTTTATATAAAATATAGTGGTGGTTGAGTTCATCACCTACTTTCAGGTTTGTTGGACACGCTTTCGTATGCTTAGGTTTATGCTTCAAGGACAAAGAAAGAATTTACTTGCCGTTTTTACGAGTTTACTTGCGGGTTTTAAACTTTTACTTGCCGTTTTATGAGTTTACTAGCCGATTTTGAACTCTTACTTGCCGATTTCCTTTTTTTACTTGACGACCGCCTCCTTGCAACGCAGTTTCACATTCAAAACCGTTGTTCACGAAAAAATGGCATGCCCAATGCTTTTGGTTCGAGTGGTGGTTTATGCCGATTTTTCCAGCCAATAAACATTAAGACGAAGATCGTTGCGACATATGGAATCATTTTTAAAAAATACGAAGGAATGCCTACATCAATTAATTGAATTCGAAATCCTAATGCATCGAGACCACCGAAGAAATAGGCACAAAATAAGGCAACAACTGGATTCCAGCGCGAGAAGATGATTAGCGCAACGGCAATCCAGCCCCTACCAGCCGTCATTCCTTCCATCCAGTTTGGTGAATACACCATGATTAAATAAAAACCCGCTAATCCCATTAGCATTGAACCAACCACAACATGAACATAGCGATATCCAAGCACCGAAATCCCCATTGCATCAGAGGTTGATGGACTATCCCCGACTGCTTTTAAATGGAGCCCCCATGAGGTTTTGTACATGTAGACATATAATAGAAGTGCTAGTCCGATGCTGATCCAAACAAAAATATCCAAATCAGAAAATAGCTCCCCTATTAGAGGAATTGGCTTAAGCACAGCAAGGTTCAGCTTAGGAACTGTAACCGGCAAAGCTACACCAGCCACTGATTTTCCTAAATAGGCACTTAATCCGGTTCCAAATAAGGTGAGCGCCAATCCGCTTACAATATGATTAGCACGAAGGGTTATGCATAGGAACGCGTGAATAATGCCCAAGCCACCAGACGCGAGCAATGCCGCTACTAGTGTAATGAGCAAGCTGTCTGACTTTAGGTAAACCATGCACGATATCACAGCTCCCATAAGCATAATTCCCTCAGTACCCAAATGAATCACACCTGCTTTTTCACTCAAGATGCCTCCGAGAACAGCAAACAACAACGAGGTCCCCGCCGATAGCGCGGCAGCAATGAGCAAAATAGTCATATCCATAGCAACGACCTCCCTTTTTAACTTAGCGGTTGCGAACCACCTTGTATTTACTTAACATCTCACCGCCAATTAAACAAAATAAAATAGCCCCTTGAAGCATTAACGACATGGAGGCTGGCAATCCCATTGTTTGCACACTGTAGCCGCCAACAATCAAGCCACCAATTAGAATTGAAGTAACAATCATCCCCCAAGGGTTTAATTTGGCGAGCCAGGCAACAATTATTGCGGTATAGCCATAACCAGGTGAAATTCCATACATGAGCCGATGCGCCACTCCCGTCACTTCAATCATTCCAGCGATGCCGGCTAGTCCTCCGCTAATCAACATGACCACCAGAATATGCTTGTTGATTTTTATCCCAGAATAGGTCGCAGCATTAGGATTAGCCCCTAGCAGTCGCAGTTCATAGCCCCATCGCGTTTTTGAAAGTAGGAATGCAAAAATAACGACTGCGATGATAGCTATGATTAAGCCTAAGTGAAGTCGTGTCGATCCAATGTTGGCGAGCATTTGCGAGGGCATAAAAATCGGTGTGCCCGGAAAATTAAATCCATTTGGATCTTTCCATGGACCAAACACGAAATAATCGAGCAATATCAATGCTACGTAATTAAGCATGAGCGAGGTAATTAATTCATTTACCCGAAAGTAAGTGCGCGGGATCGCCGTAAACAATCCCCAAACCGCACCAGCAACTGCTCCAGCGAAAAACATCAACGGAATATAGATCGGTCCAGGTAAATTTGGCAAATAGATTGTTACCGCTGTGGCACCCACAGCACCTAAAATAAATTGACCTTCTGCACCTATATTCCAAATCGAAATTCTGTAGGCAATCGCGATTCCCAAACCGCATAACAGCAAAGGAGTTGCTTTAACCAGTGTTTCACTTATTCCAAAGCTTGACCCAAACGCACCCTGTACCATTTTTGTATAAACAACAAATGGGTTGATCCCATTTGACGCGATAAATACGGCACAAACGACGAGTGCGAATAGAATCGATACAATCGGAACCCACCAACTATTTGATTTTTTATGAGGATCAAAAACAAGTCGAAATGGTGTGAATCGGCTTGTTCGAGGTACATGATCCAATCGATCAACGGTTGAGGTTTCTAAAGTTGATTTTGAACTCATACCACATCTCCTTCCTTTTCAGTTAATCCAGCCATGAAGCGGCCAATCATGTCTTTATCAGCCTCCTCTCTTCTTAGAACTCCGGAAATTTTACCGTTGAACAACACGAGGATTTTGTCTGAAAGCTTCATGACTTCATCTAAATCCTCAGAAATAAGGAGGATTCCACTGCTAGAATCTCTCAATTGAATCAACATTTGATGTACCGCCTCCGTTGCCCCAACATCCAAGCCCTGAGTTGGATGAACAGCGACCATTAAGGAAGGATTTTGATCAATTTCTCTAGCAAATAAGAGCTTTTGCTGGTTCCCGCCTGAAAGCTGTTGAACAGGACAATGAAGATCAGAGGTTCGAACATCAAATCGTTCAATTAATTTCTTTGCCCACTGTTGGTTATGTTTCTTTTTAAGCAATCCAAACCTAGAGCGGTCTTCCGTTCGATACGATTTAAACAATAAGTTGTCTAAAGACCCGAGGCTACCGGCAAGGCCGCTTTTCATGCGATCCTCTGGAATGTGAGCAATGCCCTTTTCGATTAAGCTTTGAACGGTTGGCTTTGACAGTCTTTCACCTTTAAAGAGAACCTGACCACTTTCCCAACGGATCAGCCCGGTCAAAGCTTCAGCTAATTCCTTTTGTCCGTTCCCGGCAACACCTGCAATCCCGACAATTTCATGCTCATGGATTGTGAAATTCAGATTGTCTAGTGCCTTCCCACCGTGTTCAGCTCGTACAACTAGATTTTCTAGCTTAAGAATTGGCTTACCTATGTCAGGCACTGGTACGGTGTAGTTAACAACATTAACATCCCGACCCATCATTAGCTTCGCTACTTCCTCGATCGAAGCATCTTTGGTATTCATTCCGGCAATCATTTTCCCTTTTTGCATGACCGAAATCCGATCTGCAACAGCCATAACTTCCTTCAATTTATGGGTAGTAATAATCATCGTTTTTCCATTTCGTTGCATCTCCTTCATCGTTAGAAAAAGCTGCTCGGCTTCACTGGGAGTTAATACGGACGTTGGCTCATCAAAGATAATAATGTCTGCCCCACGATAAAGAGTTTTGACAATTTCAACACGTTGCCGCTCACCAACTGAAAGCTGCCAGATCGGTACATCAATTGGAAAACGAAGGCCAAACCTTGCTGAAATCCGTTCTATTTCATGCTTCATTTTGTTCATGGCTGCTTTGCCGCGCCAGATTCTACCATTTTCACCTAGAATGATATTTTCTAGTGCAGTCAATGTTTCAACAAGTCGAAAATTTTGATGAACCATTCCAATACCTAAACTTAACGCTTCCTTTGGCGAAACTATCCGACGTTCCTTCCCATGAACAAATATCCTTCCACTATCAGGCTTATACGTACCAGACAGCATGCTCATAATGGTGCTTTTCCCTGCACCGTTTTCACCGAGTAAAGCGTGAATTTCTCCCTTTTTTACAGTGAAATTCACATGATCATTTGCGGTAATATCTCCAAATTTCTTTACAATATTAGTCATTTCAACCGCAAAAGGAATTAGAGACAATGTAGTCACCCCCTATCGACAGCAATCTATACGATTTGTACGATTCAATAATTTTCTAAATTATCTATCAATAACAAAAGGGAGTCTATAAAGTTGGCAGGATATCTAACAAAGAAAACGGAGATTTCCTGCCAAATTGGAAAGGTGATGGAGTTGGGAAATTATTTTGGTTGTAGCAGGATGCAGGATAACCTGTCGCTTACTCCCTTGACAAATAAATAGTGCAGATGTAGAATTTCTATGTACCTAATATTTCTAGGTAGGTGATGAAATGTTTAATCGGGAATTAGTAAAAGGAAGTACTTCGCTTATTTTGCTGCAATTGTTAACTGAACGTGATATGTATGGGTATGAATTGGTGAAGGAATTAGAAAAGCGCAGTGAAAATGGTTTAAGTGTAAAAGAAGGCACGTTGTACCCTGCCCTTCACAAGCTTGAAAAGCAAGAATACATCGAATGCTATTGGCAAGAGCAGGAAAAAGGGCCAGCGCGGAAGTATTACCGAATCACAGCTGCGGGGAAAGAAGTACTGGATGAAAAAACACAGGAATGGCAGGAATTTGTGAAAGTGATGAACAAGGTGATAGGGAGATCGAATAATGGAACAGCAGAAAATTAAGTTTTTAGCTGAACTAAAAAAAGACTCGGAAATCATCAAGATAAAGTCAGCATTTTACTTGAATATGAAATTCATATTGATGAGATGATCTTAGAAGCACCTAAATGTATGAGCGAGACGGAGGTAATGGAACAAATTACCTCACGACTCGGCACTCCTGCAGAGATTGCTGAGGCTTGGAAGGAAGAGTTATCCGTAACACCTAGTAATATGAAATGGTTGTTTATCCTCATTAACATCCTGTTCTTTGGTGGAGGCAGCCTATTAACATTGATACATAATGTTTACGAATGGAACTGGTTATCGATGATTTGGAGTCATTTGACTGCGATTCCGATGATCATTGCCGTTGTTTATATGTTTTTTTGGGCGCTACTAGGCTATGAAATTGGGAAAGGCTTTGGTCATCGAGGAAAAAAGTTACTAAATAAAACGTTTTTTGCAGCCTTAATACCAAACCTTACTCTAATGTTTTTAACGGTTTTAGAAATTATTCCGCATTCATGGTTTGCCCCACTTCTGTCAGATCGTTTTATTATTGCTTGTATCATTCTGACCATCACCCTTTATCCATTAACCTGGATTGCCTATCGATGGGGAAAGAAAGTCTCGATATGAGCATATTTTTTTAGTTATATACCTAGTTTAGCAATGTATATAGAAATTCTACATTTGGAGTTGAATAAGAATGGAACTCAAATTAACCAAATCTGATTGGATCTTTTTCATTCTGTGTTTAGGGCTTGGGATCACTGCAGAAGAAGCTTTTTTTCGAGATGAAATCGGTATCTCCTACCTATTATTTATTTTCATTTTTTACGCCGTATTCTTTTGGCGCTTTCGTGGTTTTTCATTTTCACATCAACGGTTTGGCTATCTTGTACTGATCTGTATTTGGCTATTGTCGATTAGTTTTTTCATTCAATTTAATCAGTTTTTTTATGGCTTGAATATACTAGCCATTCCTTTTTTAGTAATATTTCATCTCATATTGATTACGAGTCAGAAAACATTAACCTGGAGCAAGCCTGTTTTTCTACGCTATATCTTTGTTAGATTATTGGAGTCTGTAAAATATATTTTCGGTTTTGCATCCATAATCGGAAAGATTTTTATCCAAGGGAAAAACGAAAGCAAATACATTGTCTGGAAAAAGATTTTGATTGGCTGTATCATCTCTGTCCCTGTCTTATTTGTGGTCCTTAATCTCCTCATGTCTGCAGATTCGCAATTTGAATTAATGATGGGTGAAATTCCTCAGTTGTTTAAAGACTTTAACCCAGAAAATATTATTCGAACTATCGTGGTATTCATTTATACCTTTGCATTTTTTGGACTACTGCAGGTTTTGTTTACAAAGAAAATAAAGGTAATCATGCATAATGAAAAGAAAGCAGTCTCATTTGATGCGATCATTAGTGTAACTGTTCTTGTGTTAATTAATGCTGTTTATTTACTATTTACAATTGTTCAATTTAAATACTTTTTTAGCGGATCTCTAACAGATGGGCTCACCTATGCTGAATATGCTAGAAAGGGCTTTTTCGAACTGTTGTTTGTAACACTGATCAATTTATCGATTACGGTACTGGTGCTATATTTTGTAGAAACTAGAAAGGCTGTAATGAAACGATTGATTCAGGTCCTCTTGACCGCTCTAGTATTCACCAGTTTTGTCATGTTAAGCTCTGCTTTTATCCGGTTAAGCATGTATGAGGATGCCTATGGTTTTACATTTATTCGAGTTATGGCACACTCCTTTATGATTTTTCTAATCGTGATCTACATGTACACATTGTTTAAAATATGGATTGAAAAGCTGTCCTTGTTTCACTTTTATTTTATTAGCTCCCTCCTCTATTACACAGCAATGAATATTGTGGATGTAAATCAGTTCATCGTCACCAAAAATATCGAACGGTACGAACAAACTGGTAAGATTGATCCTTATTATTTAAACAGCTTATCTTATACTGGTGTACTCGGGTTAATACAGCTCTATGATAAAAATAGTGAGATACCTGGGCTCAAGGATTTGCTTAAGGAAAGAAAGACGTTCCTTACAGATAAGGACGCAAGCTGGCAATCACATAATTTACAAAGAAAGCTGGCAATTGAAAAGCTTAAAGAGTTGCAGTTGGAATAATAGTATATATGGACTGTGTAAGGGAGTTTTTCCAAATCAATAAGGATCCCAGAATGAAAGGATCGTTTTTGGTAAAAATATGGTTTGGAGGGATTACTTTGGATAAAAATATGTTCGATCAAGAAACGAATGAGGCAAATATTGAATTGAATAGGAAGTTAGAGGATAGTGAACTACATACCTCTACTAATGGGCTTCCTGAATCGGTTGGGGCAAATCTTAAGTTGCAAGAAGCGATGAATGCAGGTGGACAAAATGCTGAAGAACTATCAAATACGTATATGTACAATAATACTCCTGCCATAAAAATTAATAAGGAAAAAGATTAAAAATTCACTTCATGCAGCCTACACTTTTCGGTGTTAGGCTGTTTTACTTCCGCCATTAAATCCGCAAACCTTATCATTTACCATAACTACCTTTTTTAAGAATTTTACGAATTTGATTCCGTTATTCTATGACATAAGTAGTATAATAGTAGTGTAGTATAACACCTAGTTCCTACTTTCCTTGTTTCCTACATTAATGGGGGGATTATTTGTAGTTGGAGAATGGAGGAATTCCGATGTTATCAAAAGAAGACGAGTTACAAAAGGAGTACGAGCATTATTTAAAGAACCATCTTCCTGATGGCTTTTCGTTTGTTGAGGACAGCAATCAGTATCCTACTGTTTATGTGGACACAGAACACGCTATAGAAACGGCAAAAGTGATTGAAGAAGAATTGCGTATAAATGGATACTCAGAAGACATGGTGAAAGTAAATCATATAGATAGTACAAAACAGGGAATTTCGTTTATTTTTGATTTACTTTACTTTACTGAAGAACAGGCAAAAAGCTGTTTGCTGTTAATCGCACGAACTTTGTATCGAATTGAAACATCTTCTGACACAGAAGAATCGTCATCGTTTTTTTCTATCTTTAAGTCTAAACGAAAAATGAAAAAAAGAGACGACGATAAATTCGAAGATGATATTACTAAAGAAGAAGTGGTTAAAGCGGTAAGAAAATTTTCAGACAACCTTCCAAAAGGCACGTACCGAACTATATTAGTTCATGATGATTACAGCATCGACTTTGAGCAGCTCCGTCGTTATTTACCAAGAACACCAACGCAAAAGTTTTATATGTCAAAGGAAACCTATGAAATTTTTGAAGAACACGAGCGTCACATTCCCCCACTAATGGATAAGGTCCAACAAGCTGTTGATCAGTATGTCAAACTCCATAAGGAATATCCAATCTTGCCATATGACAACCTACATCGAGTCAATGGGTATTTATTGGTCCAAGAAAAGCTGTTAGATGAAGTGCCAACCATCGAATTTTACATAACGAATTATGACGGACTCATTTCTCACAAGAAACCGAAAAAATAAAAGAAGAAGCCTCTTTTATTTTCGTAAAAAGAGGCTTCTTCTTTCGTATTAACTAACTATTTTTACTTAAGAGCTTTTCCGCAGCTGTTCGCTGAGCTTGATTATATTGCCCTTGAACGATAATTTCTTCTAGTTGCTCCGTTGTGTAAACCTGAAACTGCCTGATGTATTTATCAATTTCCTTCTTTTGGCGTACTGCATTAACAAATGATGTCCCATAACTATCCCAAAAATCCATCAAAGCCACGCTCCTTTTTGTTAGTGTTTTGTCTAACAAAGCATGTCTGTTCCAAGGGATTCAACTTTAGTTTTTGAAACGATGAGAACATCAAAATAAGATGTATATTCTTATTAATATTTTATCAAATGAATTCATTTTTTTACAATAAATTGAAGCTTAGGCTCTTATCGAACAACACGTTAAAAGGCATTAACGGTTCGATTCGTTAATGCCTTTTCAATCATGTACCACAAAATGTCCGATACGGTTTAGCCGTGGGCTCAGGTGGATTACAATAGTCTTTATGTGTCGTTGTATACTCGTATGGCTTTGTTAGTACAGCCAAGAGCTTTTCCATTACACTGTAATCGCTATTATTGACCGCTGCAGCCAATGCTTCCTCGACACGGTGATTGCGTGGTATAACAACTGGATTTGAACCCTCCATTAAATTTTGCGAGGTATCCTTTGATTCAGGCTGTCTTTCCAGTCTTGCCTGCCATGTATCATACCATTGCGTAAATTCTGGTGACCCTGCCATTGGTGTTTCGTCTGGGCGATTGATCGTTAGTGAGCGAAACGTATTGGTAAAATCGGCACGATTCTGCTTCATTATATCGAGGAGTTGCTCGATGAGCGCACCGTCTTCAGCTTCTTCATTAAAAATTCCAAGCTTAGATCGCATACCCGCAAGGAAATTTTCTTGATAAAGCTTGAGATAATTTGAAACGGCGGCTTGCGCGATTTTAACGGCCTCATCCTTATCCTGATGCAACAATGGCAATAAGGTTTCTGCAAAGCGAGCCAGATTCCAGCCAGCAATACCCGGTTGATTACCGTAAGCATAGCGGCCCTCCCTGTCAATCGAGCTAAAAACCGTCGCCTGGGTCATATGTATCCATAAAGGCGCAAGGACCATAATCAATGGTTTCACCACTGATTGTCATATTATCGGTATTCATCACTCCATGAATAAATCCAACGAGCTGCCATTTTGCAATAAGAGAAGCTTGTTTTTTAATCACCTCGTTTAGTAAGGAAAGGTAGCGATTTTCATCCTCCCGTACATGTGGATAATGTCTTTCAATCGCATAATCAGCGAGAGCTCGAAACTCTTCATCCGTTCCCCAAGCGGCTGCAAATTGAAAGGTCCCAACGCGTAAATGACTTGCGGCCACTCGTGTTAAAATGGCACCCCGTTGCATCGTTTCACGAACAATGTTCTCCCCTGTTGTCACAACAGCTAAACTTCGGGTTGTTGGAATACCGAGAGCATGCATCGCTTCGCTTATAATGTATTCACGCAACATCGGCCCCAGCGCCGCTCGTCCATCGCCACCACGAGAATAAGGTGTTCGACCAGGTCCCTTGAGCTGAATATCAACCCGATTACCATCGGGCGTGATCTGCTCACCCAGTAAAATAGCACGACCATCACCTAACATGTTAAAATGGCCGAATTGATGACCCGCATAGGCTTGAGCTAATGGAGAAGCTCCATCGGGAATCCTGTTTCCAGCAAATACGCCTACATTTTCTTCGTTGTTTAGTTCCTCTCCGTTCAATCCTAGTGTTTTGGCTAGGGTAGAATTCACTATGACCAAATCAGGTGATGAAACGGGAGTTGGCTCGAGGTTTGAAAAGAATTTATTAGGTAAACGGGCATAGCTGTTATCAAAGCTCCAGCCTATTTCTGTTTGTTTTTTTGTCATTGCTCCAAATCCTTTTAAGTATTTTTCTTCATATGCATGATCATTATAAGTGGACACCTTTATATTGTCTACGCTTCATTTTTTAATATTCCTAATGATAAAAGGTGGTTTTAAGGTAATATGGTTCTTTTGATTTCTATTTTTTTACAAAAAATCCCTATAACGCGGCTAAACCTTTAAAAAGCTCGACTGCGGTTTCGATTATTTCATCGCGAAAATCGTACTCATAAGTATGGATATGGTGGTAGTCTTCACCGTTGCCAATGTAGAAGATCGCCCCTTTTGTCTCCCGTAAATAGTGTCCGAAATCCTCTGAGGCTAGGAACGCTTCCTTCATTTCTACAAGCTGAAATCCCTTCTCCAGACATGCTTTCCGGATTTTGTCTGAGCTTTCTTTATGATTCGCGGTTTCCGGAAAGACATCGGTGTATGAGAAACTTACCTTTAGCCCATAGAGTTCAGCTTGATGCTTGGCCAGCTCCTCTAAATTTTGTTGGAGCTTTGTTAATTCTGCTTGATATAGTGCACGGATCGTTAAGAGCAAGTCCCCTTTACTTGCGGAAATGCCGAAAGCTTTTTCACCAATACTTACTTGAACTACAGTACAAAGAACCAATCCATCATTATTTTTTGTTGAAATAAAATCAGGAATCGCATTAATAATCGTTGCAATCGCGAAAGAAGGGTTGGCCCCATCCTCGGGTTGACTGGCGTGTGCCAGGGTGCCTTCCATATTGATTGTCATTCCCTTGGATGCACAATGAGCACTTCCATCAATCACGTTCACGGAGTTAAAAGCCATCCCGCTCATGTTATGAAAAGCAAATATTTCTTCAATATTATGTTCTTTAATTAATTCAATACACTGTGCAGCTCCATCCCCTGTTTCCTCTGCATGCTGGAAAAGAAAAAAGATATTTTTATCTGCTCCGCTTTGGTCAATTTCCAGCGCAAAGCCTGCAAGGGAGGCTGCATGCCCATCATGTCCACATTTGTGAGATACACCAGGATTTTGCGAAGCATATGGAATATCAATTGTTTCGGGGATTGGGAGGGCATCAAAATCAGCACGGAATGCAATATTTTTCTTACTTTCATCAGCGCGAAATATCGCATAAAACCACTTGCCCTTATCAACAATTTCAAGCTTGGTGTATTTTTGTAAGAAATTTATTAAATGCTGCTTTGTCCAAATCTCTTGATTGGAGAGCTCTGGATGCTGATGCAGTTCATGACGCAGTTGTTTAGCTAAAATTAGATTTGCATTTTCCAAGTCAACGGAACTCCTTTATTGAGATAAAATGTAGTGCAAACAGGATTTAAAATATATTGAAGAATTCAATTGGAAGATGTTTTTTCCTGATTATCTATGTGGACAAATCGTTCAATTTGCAACATAGCGGAAAGTACATGGATAAAGGCTTCAAGCATTGGTGAGGTTTCTAAATACTTTTTATAGTAGTAGTTTAAATTGATCGAAATTTCTTTTCTTGCATCATAGTCAAAATGGTAAAAATCAACAATCGGGAAATACAATCTGTTCCCTTGTGGCATTAAGGTTCCCATAACGATTTCACCCTTTTGAGCTGGAATCGCTAAAGGATCATAAACAATGACGTTGTGGTTTTTTCTGGTTAGTAGATCTGTAACAACCAGAACACGGTCATTAAACTTATGCCCAACATGATAAAATTTCGGTACGGCTTTATCGCATTCCCGGAGCCATGAAATCAGAAAATGCCTTTTCTTTAGGCGTTGGCTGTTTTCGGCTATATATTCCTCAATACTGCTATTGCAAAAGGTTGTGCTTGAATCATAGAGAATCCGCCACCAGAACAAATTGTGAATCAATTCATCTCGTTTCCGTCCCTTTAATTGATGATCATCTGCAAATCTTTTTGAAATTGAAAGAAAATCATTATAATAGCGCTCTAATCCAAATTTCATAAAATCGCTAAATACCTCGTGTACCATTACATTTCGAAGCTCGTCAGATACAGGATAATCATGTCGGAATGTCTTAGTTTTTGTTTCGGACTGGGTAAACTGGATTACATTATCATTCGCTATTCTCTCCTCATTCATAACACCCATCCTTTTCATATAGGCTTTATTTATATTATTCGACTACAATTTTCCTATCCCTTTTTTTCGTCGAAGAATAATGGGATTCATCACAATCGTCAATCGGTTTTGTGAATTCCACATGATGTTTTTAGCATAAATGACTTTTTCCTAGTTATGCTCGTCCGTCTTTTTGATTTTCACATGTCAAGTTGCTTGATGTTGTATGCAGGTTCTCATAACATTCGAAACAAACAATCCCCTGCTCCATTATATGCACTCCATTTAGAAAACCATCTAGACAATAAATATTCTTACGACAGCTATCACAAATGCCAACAAACTCCTTCATCTCGATCACCTCCAAAATAATTGGTACTTTACGGAAATTCGTGGTTCATAAATCTGTTTCCTTTATCTATATTTTTAATGTTAGAAAAAAATCTCTTTATAGATGATAAAAAAAGCTGTTGAGCGCTATCAACAGCTTATTTTCTTCATTATTTTGGGGTGAATATTACTTCTGATTTGCCAATGCTCTGTCTTTAAATGGAACATATTCCTCATCAAAGCACATAAACCAGCAACCTGTTTGATCTGACGTAAACACAGCTTTCCTAGAATCAGACAATCCTTCAGGTGTAAAAAAGTAAGCAGCTACTCGATCAATCTCTAGCTCAGCATCATAATATCGATAAATCATTAACGCGTTTGATTTTTGAACGGTATTCTTTTCTAATATAAAACGATTTAATAAATCAATTCGCTCCTCTGATTCAATTGCCTGAATACCAATTACATTATGTGGCACAAACCCCTCTTCGGTATCAGAGAAAAGCTTTTCAATGGTTTCGACATCTTTTTTCCAAACATTTTCACGTTCTAAATGCAGAGCAAGAAATATGTAATTTTCTTCGTCTAAACGAGCATCCCATTTCCACCAGGCTAAATCCATCGGTCTGGACCGTCCTAATTCTTTATCATACTTAGAATCTTCGACAAACGCATCAAATCCTAACATTTCTCCTAGGTTAGCAAAATAGTCAACTTCTCTTCTGGTGAACATCGACCGGTTGTGCAAGGTGGTTAGGTTCATTCTTCGATAATTCCGAACGTAGCCATCAAAAAACTGCATCAACGGATAATATTGTTTTTCCATTTGGAGCATCCTCTTCCCCTCGTTTGTTTGTTGGACAAACCATCGTTAAATGGTATAACCTAATCGAAAAATGAAAAACTTCAACACTTTCATTTTACCTTTTTATTCATGAAAGCGGCTACATAATTTGATTTTTTTCTTAAAATCTTCCAATTAGATGATAATAATAAAAATTTGGGGAAAATCTTAGCGATTCTATCTTTTAGTAGAAATACCCTATATTTTCCCAATATTAAAACTAGGAAATTATAGATTGGATGAATGTTGGCCTAATGATAAAATGGAATTGGGGGGTGGGAAATAATGGATTGGTTTGGTGGCAGTTATCAAGACTTTGATTTTGAAATGTTTTCGGTAAGTCATATTATTATCATGCTCTTACTTTTTGTTGGTGCATTCGCTCTTTATTTTTTCGAAATCATCTCAATAAACCCACCGGGAGAATCGCAGAAATAATTGTTGGCATATCTTTAGTGTTATTTGAAGTCACCTATCATATTTGGATGCTCATAAATGGCAGTTGGAATGTGAGTCACGCAATCCCATTGGAATTGTGCAGTATAAGCCTTGTGTTAACCGTGCTACTTCTTTTTACAAGGAAGAAAATCATCTATGAAATCTTATTATTTACAGCACTATTGGGGGCATCACAAGCAATATTTACACCACTCGTTAATTACGATTTCCCACATTTTCGATTTTTTCACTTCTTTTATACCCACTTAATGTCGATCTGGGTCGTGCTTTATTTTACTTGGGTAAAGGGATATCGACCGACAATTTGGTCTGTTTTTAAATTGTTTGTCTTTTTGAACATTCTCATGCCATTCATTATGTTGATTAATAGAACGGTTAACGGAAATTACATGTTTTTAGCCCATAAACCAAAAAGTCCAAGTTTACTAGATGTACTTGGACCGTATCCATGGTATATATTTTCGTTGGAAGGACTGTTGATAGCCTTAAGCTTGCTGGTATGGGTAATGTTTCGTGAAAAAAACAAACACAAAATACCTGTCGTTGAAAACGAAACGATCAAAAAATGAACTCACAATTAACCCATAACCTTTGTGCATGGGTTTTGTTTTGCACTTTATCTACTTCTAGCTCTTTCAATCAACGAATTTAAAAAGAGTAATCTCTTAAGATTACTCCTCACTGAATCATATTATTTATACGTTTTATAGTCTTGAAGCTGACTCATGTGCTTTTCATCAATCTGTCTTTCGATTCGAGCGATTTCTTCTTTGTTTGAAATAATATCTCGTTTATTATTATTAATTAGTGTTTGCATATTTAAATGTTGTTTTCTCATATAAACTTGCCCCTTTCGACAATTTCTTGTCGGAATTTGTTGCTTCCTTGAAGATAATATATCAAAATTTTCTGACATATGCAATTGTATTTGTGTGAAAATTAAAAATATTGTTACAAAATAGTGAAAATTACTATTATTTTTGTCACCTATTAGTAAGCAAATTACAAAATACTAGTCGAATGTAAAGCTCCGCGTTACGTTTTCAGTATTCTCCCAATTGATGGAAGTATTTTTTAGTAATATACTATATTCGCGGGATATATTTTAACTATTTTAAATATTCCTTAAAAAACTTTCAGGAGTGTAATCTCATTAGATTTTATTCTGAAAATCAATTAGGTGATCAAAATGAGTTTTATTAAAAAGACTCTTTACAAATATGATGTAAAGATTTTTGAGGATTTAAGTGCACTAAATATTCGTCGAATGTATTTGATGGGTATTATTATGGGGATTATAAATATTGTACATATCGTTGTATTTTGGATTAACATTACGAGTAGTCCTAAATACGTGATCCATTGGCATTATCTCATCATTTTCTTTCATGCTATTATGTTCCTTTTTAATAGTTTTTTGGGATTTATAGCTTACTGGATTGAGAAAAACAGAAAACAAGGCCAGAGAATTTCATATTTCATACAAGGTCTTAGTATTTTAACTAACCTTCTTATTGGAATTTCCCTTTGCGTTAGTGACCAACTCGTTACGACAAATATCAATCCACTTTTAACAGCCTGTATCGGTGTGGGTGTAATATTTTTGATTCCCCCGATTGTGTCAGCAGCTTATTATATCATTACATTTCTCTTATTTTTTTCGATGGTCACATGGACACAGACTGCCCCAGATTTGTTAGAACATGTAAGAATTAATAGTTTGACAGCAACTGGAATGGGATTTGGTGTTTCTTGGATACTTTGGAGAAATCATTTTTTTAGAGCACAACAACAGAAAATAATCGAAGAGCAAAAAAGGGAACTCGAAGAAAAAAACGAGTACCTCCATTATTTGGCCATTCACGATCCTTTATCGGGACTTTTCACACGAGGTTATTTTACGGAATTGGTTAATGAAGAAATCATAAAAAATATGGATGCTATTAGCGAAGCTTGTATTATACTGTTAGACTTGGACTATTTTAAGAAAATTAATGATCGTTTTGGACATCCAGCAGGTGATCAAGTGATTAAAGAAACAGCAAAAATCATCAGTTACGGACTCAGACAGACTGATGTCGCGGCACGTCTCGGTGGGGAGGAATTTATTATCCTTTTGCCAGAAACAAATCTCCAGACTGGAAAAGAATTAGCTGAGAACTTACGAAGAGCTATACAGGATTATGGTTTTGAATTTGAAGGAAAGCCGCTAGAAATTACAGCTAGTCTAGGCGTTGCAAGACTAACCGATACATTTGATACGTGCTACAGGCAGGCGGACGATGCCCTTTACGCTTCTAAAAAGAGAGGGCGAAATTGCGTTGAAGTGTTTGTTGATAGTTTAATTACTTTGTGAGCTGTTTATAGGGCTACGGATTTTAAGCTTTTTGTGTTTGGGGCAGCATAGGTGGTTTATCTTTACCACTCGTGGGCGTGGTTTTTTGAGGTTGTGGGCACGAAAGGCGACTGATCGTTACCTTCCAAGCACTTTTTTTGGAGTCGCGGGCACAATAGACGTCTGATCGTTACCTTCCGAGCGCTTTTTTTGAGGGCGCGGGCACGATAGACGTCTGATCGTTACCTTCCGAGCACTTTTTTTGGAGTCGTGGGCACGATAGACTTCTGATCGTTACCTTCCAAGCACTTTTTTTGGAGTCGCGGGCACGATAGACGTCTTATCGTTACCTTCCAAGCACTTTTTTTGGAGTCGCGGGCACGATAGACTTCTTATCGTTACCTTCCGAGCACTTTTTTTGGAGTCGCGGGCACGATAGACTTCTTATCGTTACCTTCCGAGCGCTTTTTTTGGAGTCGCGGGCACGATAGACGTCTGATCGTTACCTTCCGAGCACTTTTTTTGGAGTCGCGGAGAACGTCTATATTTTTGTGTAAATGGTTATACTTTCCAATTAAGGAGATGATCGTTTATGCAAAACTTTGGTGATATGACCATAAGAGAATTAGCCAGTCAATGTGAAACAGTGGATGACATTCAAGTTATGATTCGAGACTTATTTAGAGAAACACTCCAACAGGTATTCGAGGCTGAGATTGAAGACCACCTCGGTTACTCAAAACACAATGTGAAAGGAAACAACTCAGGAAATAGTAGAAACGGATACAGTAAGAAGACTATCAAGTCTAAGTTGGGCGAAACAGAAATAAAGATTCCTAGGGACAGAAAAGGTGAATATGAACCTCAAATAATTAAAAAGTACGAGACCTCTATTAACGGCTTAGAGGATCAAATTATTTCACTTTACTCAAAAGGAATGTCTACCCGCGATATTGAGGATCACATGAAAGATATCTACGGTATTAGTGTTTCACCTTCTTTGGTTAGTAAGGTGACTGATAAAATATTACCGCTCGTTTATGAGTGGCAGTCCCGTTTATTAGACCCTGTGTATCCAATCGTGTTTCTTGATGCGATTCACTTCAAAGTTAAGCATGAAAATCGGATTATCAATAAAGCTGCCTATACGGTATTAGGCATCAACACCGATGGTGTTAAAGATATTCTTGGCATTTGGATTGGTGAAAATGAAAGTGCTAGTTTCTGGCTAAACGTTTGCCAGGAATTGAAAAGCCGAGGAGTTCAAGACATCCTAATTGCCTGTAAAGACGGGCTTTCCGGCTTCTCAGACGCCATAACATCTACGTTCCCAAAGACTGATATTCAATTGTGTGTGATACATCAACTACGCAATAATTTAAAGTATGTCCCTACCAAACATCGTAAAGAGGTTATGGATGATTTAAAAAAAGTCTATAAGGCATTTACGCTGGAACAGGCTGAAATGGCTTTTACTGAGTTCAAAGAAAAGTGGGATAAAAAGTTTCCATCGGTTGTTAAGTCTTGGGAGAATAATTGGCTAGAACTAACGGCCTTCTTTGCCTATCCAGGTTGAAATCAGAAAGTTAATCTATACAACTAACACCATCGAAGCATTCCATAGACAGCTGCGAAAAGTCACAAAAACAAAGACGGCTTATCCAACCGACAATGCTCTTAGAAAGATAGTTTACTTGGCGACTGTTGGGGTAACAGACACATGGACTAACGCTATCCCAGGTTGGTTAGAATGTAGACAGCAGTTTGAAATCATGTTTAGTGATCGTCTTGGAATTAACGATTAAGTTTGTTGTTTAGTTTAGGGCTGCGCCCTAGGGTTTATCGCTTTTTGTTCTCCCAAAAGGGAAAAAGAGAGGTGAATACACCTCTCCCGTTTGTACAGAACCTTACTAGGTGCTCGGGTTGCTCCCCAGCATTGCCCTATCCCCCTAGTAAGTAAGAGCACTATAGTTTAAGTGTAGTCAAAATTATTGTAATTAAATCATTTACACAAAATAATTTACATTCCCGAGTCGCGGGCACCATAGTCGCCTTTTGGTTACCGTCATAGCACTTTTTTCGCGGATGCGGGCACTATAGTCGTTCATTAATTAACAACCTCCTCAGTATCTTCTGTTAAGACATTGCTGGAAACGTGCTTTGAAACTTTTTGGAAGTTTTATTCGTAAATAGTAAGAAGAAATCCATTTATCTCAAGGAGGAAATACTGATGAGCGGATCAGGTTCAGGTTGTGTTAAATGTGGAAGCAAGGATGCGGGCACAAAAGAGGTCGCGATGACGGGGACAGGACTATCAAAAATGTTTGATCTACAGCACAATACCTTCACCGTTGTGTATTGTAAAAACTGTGGATACTCGGAGTTTTATAACAAAAAAACAAGTACCGCTTCAAATCTACTTGATTTATTTTTCGGTGGTTGAGGTACAACTAACTGGGAATTCCTTTAAGGGTTCCCAGTTTTTTATTTTCTAATCAGCACTGCTTATTTACCCATACAGAAAATAAGTCCTAGCCCTTAATTCAACTCAATCGGAATCAAGAACTCGGACTTAATTTCTATTAAAAGATTAAATAATTTCAATAAGAGAACAGCTTACATACATTTTTTTACGATATAAATAAGTTGCTTTGAGCTCGGGATATAATACGATCCTCCATCATTGCGATGGATAAAGGTTTCTAATTTATTCATGACTAAATAGCGGGATGAAGTATCTTCTAGACCAAAAACAGAAGTGTCTTCACTTAATACCAATGCATCTTTTTTGTTATTCACAATACTGGCTATTTCTTCAGTCGTATAAATTGTTCCTTGTTTTAAATCATTTAATTCATTCTCCATATAGCTCATTGCTCGTTCCCTCCTTTTAGTCTATTAATTCGATGAAAGTAGGTGATTTTCCTGCATATTGACTGTATAAAAACAACTAAATTGCATAAATTTAATTAGTTTTTCCAAAAAAATTTAAAAGTTAGTTAGATGCAATTTCACACCAAATTCCTAAAAATGTTTCCCGTTATAATAATAGGCTGCCTCCCTAAAAACACTAAAGGCCACCTCTACCTCTGGAACACTTAGAGACTGGATATGTTTTGTAAGGATCTCAGCAAACTGATCCTGCATTCCTTGACCACGTTCAAACCATCTCACTTCGATAAAAGGAAAAGCAGGCACCTCTTCTTGATTAAATACATATGTAGATTGCGGGATTTCAAGTGTGAAATTATCTTCTTCACAATGACACAACTCTGCTAGCTCTCTAACCAGAACAGAGCTTATTGCTTTTACTTGTTCAACAGCTATTCCTTTGAAAATTAATTGGGGCATAACGCCATCCTCCTTGAGAGATCATTTTTACTTATTGAATTTAAGGAGTGCCTAGTCCGTAAGCGTACTAGGCACTTTTTAACTTACGGGTTTCTATTAAATGAATTCCAAAACTCACCTTTTACATTAATGAGACTTTTAATTTGTTCGTATGGAATGTGAAATTCAGGAAAGCCAAAAGCGAAGGCAGCAATTTCATAAGGTAAAAAATAGATCACCAGTTTATCTTTTGTTACATAAAAACTCTGGTCTTCTTTAATCTCGATTGGTTTATCTAATGGAAAATAGTTATCAGGCTGTTCTTTGATTTTCTTTTCAATCATTCCACTTAGAACCTTTTCGTAGTCACTACGTAGAAGAAACAAATCTTTTAATTGATAAATTTTGCCGGATTTCAAATCAATATGAATATTTACCTTACTGGGCATACCGTGGGCAGCACCAAAATGATACTCATAGCCTGTCAATTCCAGGACGAGTAAATTCTTTTGTAAAAATTGTACAGAAAAGTCCCCTGAATAACTATAGTTCATTTGCTCATTGCTCGGTAATTTTTTAACCTTGGATTCCTTCCTTAATGTTTGGTTGACTTTTGCCTGAGCGCTCTCATCTTTCATCCCTTCAATTTGGGGGTAGTAAACGAGGTAATCCTTATTAGGCCTATATTTCCGTTCAACAATCCGAACTTTCCTTGTTATTGGAATACTAGAGTTCTGCTTCCAAACAAGTTTACCGTTTCGTTCATAATAAGAAATTCGTTCATCAACAAATGCCTTAATGATATTTCCTTCCAGACTAAGTGTTCCTACGCCCTTTATACTGGGAAGGTTTGAAACTTTGTTACCATTTCGGTTGATAAAGTAAGAGGTTAATCCCTTCGTTACAGAGCTATATTCTCCTTCATAAGCATTTACATGATCAAAATCAAAACCAGTAAGAAATCGTCCATTCGTTGTATCAGCAACCGAAAACTTTGAGCCTATATAAGGAAAATTCGCATCGATTGCTTCGCCAATAGCCGCCCGATTCCCACCTAATAAAATGATTTCATTATAGTTTGGCGGTATGACAAATTCACCACTTTTATAAATAAGACCGTACTGGTTTCGAATGTCTTCAGATGTATTAACAACTGCCCTACTATTTTCAAATGGCATCGCATTCGAAAAACGAGGAGGAATCATGATTTCGCCAGATTCGTTTACATATCCAGTTTTCTCATTATTGGTTTTTTTAAAAGAAACCAAACCTTCACTTTGCACACCCATTTGTTCAAATGGAAAGGTTTGTAATTGTTTGCCATTCATATCGATCAGCGCAAATGTCCTATCATTTATTCGGACGAGTGCTTTCCCACCGTGAAAATCATTTGCAAATTCATATTGTGGTGGAATGATGATTTTTCCCTTTGAATTCAAATAGCCATACCGAATATCATTCCCGTGAATGTGATCCTGAAAGACAGCACGGCCCTCCTGAAAGGCACTGATAAAAGAGTAAGCTTTGTTTGTTATTTCTTTCCCAGCTTCATCTATGACTTTCATACCTTGACCTTCCTCATGGACAACCGCAAAACCTTCAGAAAATGGTTGAATCGATTCATATTTTAGATGAATGACAAACTGACCATTTTGATCGATCACTCCAGCGAGTCCATCGCTCCAGACGATTGCAAGTCCATTCTCCTGAAAATCATAAGCATTCTCAAACTTCGGTAAAATAACAAACTGACCGAGTTCGTTTATATACCCCCATTTCGTTCCTTCCGCAGTTTTTATTGAAGCAGGAAATAAACGCATCATAGCTAATTGACTTTTCATCCTTTTACTTCTCCCCATTTGATTTTCCTAATTATCATATGGTCGAATGAATAATCAGTGTCGGATGAAAAAACAAGAAGATTTAATGCAAATATCTAAATCAAATTCAATATTTTCTCCACGCGACTAATATTTTCAAGAAATTCGTTAAAATCCTCATATACATATTCCTGAGCATGAGCTGTATTATTACGCAATTCCTCGACTGAGCGAAAGAATTGACCTACATCGGTTTTTGAGACAAATCCTAGTTGTTCCAATAGCTGAGGTGTTCGTTTGATGATTGTTCCTTTATCCGACAACTGCAGGCAATCAATCAGTCCTAAGCTCTCGTTTTTCTCTTTCCTTGATTCATATACTTGAATGGATTTCGTCAGTCTTCCTTCACTTAAACAGGTTTTCCATTCTTCCCCGGAAAGGAGTTCTGAATCAAGCGGACAAGTTCCATTTCGAGCAGGGAAATTAAGCCAAACACAAGCATGCGGATTGGCTGCTTTTGCAGATCGGCTACTGTAATTAACTTACGGACTTGATTTTTTTCCAGGATAAAGACGGGGTGTTTTTCTTTTAAGATTTGTAATAATTCGATTAGGGAAGTCGCTTCCGAAACGAGGTCCTCCATTGCAAAATAACGAATATATTCGGCAATCGATTGTTCTCCTAGTTCATTTTTCACAACATAACCGATCAATTTTCCACCAGATTCCACTCCAAAATAATCAAAATCCAGCTCATCCATCTTGGATTTTATTATTTTCGTATCATCTTCTAATGAACACGAAACTAAGTCTTCAGCAATTAAGGTAACAGAAAGATTATCAGAGTATATTTTTCGAAGGATATTGAGACTTTTATTTAAATTGTCATTGTGCATGAACAAATCAACCTTTCCAAAAGATGTTGCTTCTTTACAATAATTCTAACATCATGCTTGTGTCAAACCTATATAAAAAGGGTAACAGACACCAGTCCAACTAACTGAATGATGCTGTTACCCTCTCATTTTAACCAATTTCTAGCGATACTTCCTGTGTTTTGACTTCCTCTGAAACGGATTGTACACTTTTTGCTCCATAAAAAACATAATATAAGATTGAGATTAAGAACGTGACACCAATAACATATACTAGGGGTATTTCCGTTCCAAAAATACCAAGGGAAGTCGTTAAAATACTGTATTTAATCACACTGTACAAACAAATGAGACCAAGGATAAGGGCAATGGCTGGAACAACCGGGTACATCACCTTAAACGGACGTTCGAGATTCGGCTCTTTCTTTCTTAAGATAAACAATGATACCAAGCTAATACAATACATCACGACTGCTCCAAACACTGCTAAAATAATTAATGCGTTGGCGAATGTCGCTGATCCAGCACAGATGACTCCAATCGCACCTGGGATTAACAAGCCCCACACTGGAACACCTTTCTTGTTTAATTTTGCTAATGAGCGAGGAATATAGCCATCTCGAGCTAAGGCGTACGTTTGGCGAGAATAACCAATTATAATACCATGAAGACTGGCAATTAAACCAAATAATCCTATAATAGCCACGATGGTTGGAATCACACTTCCCTCGCCATAAATCGATGCCAACGCCTGAGGTAATGGATAATCTGCTAACTCACCGCTTCCGCCACCTAAACCGGCTGTCACAAACAGAGTAAATAAGGTAGCAAACGCTAATGTAATAATTCCACTAATAAACCCTTTCGGAATGTCCTTCTTCGGATTTTCTACTTCCTCAGCGGACATCGCCCCACCTTCAATCGCCAGATAAAACCAAATCGCAAATGGAATCGCTGCTAATATGCCAGTCCCGCCATTTACAAACGAGGAACTATTCACAATGTTCGACATTTCCACATGCGGTAAACCAGCAACATAAAAGATTGCCAAACCGACCAAAGCAACAATCGTTGCCACTAATTCAATAATCGCTGCTTCTTTAACCCCAATTAAATTGATCAATATGAAAAGAATAAAGACACCGACTGTTGCATAAACCGGGTTAATAGCAGGAATCAAGAAATTAATATAAGCCCCTGTCGAAACCGCAATAGCTGGTGGAGCGAAAACAAACTCGATTAAGCAAGCAATTCCCGCGATAAATCCAGCAAATGGACCCATTGCTCTCCTTGCATAAGCCGACGGGCCCCCCGCATGTGGAATCGAGGTCGAGAGCTCAGCATAGCTAAACATGAACGTAGTATAAAATAATGTAACAATCAATGCAGCAATCGCGAGGCCAAGAATCCCGCCCTGTTCAAACCCATAATTCCATCCGAAGTACTGTCCGGAAATCACCATACCTACTGCTATTGCCCATAAATGAATGGGCTTTAAATGCTTCTTTAATTCATGATCCATACTCATTTCTTTTCCTCCCTTTTATAAAAATGGCTGTGTAAAATAGAGTGTTGATTTCCGCTCCAGGTGCTTCGCTTTCCGCGGGGCGGGCGGTGAGCCTCCTCGTCGCTATCGCTCCTGTGGGGTCTCGCCTGTCCCGCTGCTCCCGCAGGAGTCTTCGCACCTTCCGCTCCAATCAACTTGTGCCCAAAAACAACATTGAGCTATAACACAGCACTAAAAATAAAAATTATTAACTCGTTAATGAGATTTTTAAACATGGATAAAATTCCGTGATTAAGCCTCCGCCTAAATTTAGGTCCCGTCTTTACTAAACAACTAAATTTACTCCACTCGTTTTTTGCTGCAGCATTTTGTGAATCATGGTCCCCATATGGGCGGCAGCTTCAATCGGGGTCGTCCCACGACGATGGATATTGGAAATGACCATGCGATCGGATTCTTTAGTTCCTTTACGTGGCCGATAACACATATAGGCACTGAGGGAATGAGCACAAACAAGCCCAGGTCGTTCACCAATTAATAAAATGAAAGCCTCTGGCTCTAGTAGCTCCCCGATCACATCCATACAAGCTACCCTTCCTCCCCTAACAAAAAATGGTGTTCCTGTATTTAAGCCATAATGTTCAAGAGAATCCAGCAATGCGGGGTATACATCCATGATGTTTTCTTCGATAGCATTGGCGCTTAAACCGTCTGAAATGACAATCTGAACCACTGGTTTTTTCACACATTTCTCAATGATTAACTGTTCTGCTTCTTTAGAGAAGATTCTTCCTTGATCAGGACGGGTCAAATAGCGCTCTTTCGTTCCAAAACAGGTATCAATTGTAAACAATTCAAATTGTTCCAGAGTTTGAGCTGGAACCTCTCCATATACCGTATCAACGGCAGCAGCATGGTCAATGCGAAAGGAGAGATAATCCTTGGTTAACGGCCGGGTGCCTGTTCTTCCAACACCGATTCGAGCCGGGGTTAAACCTTTTAATTCCGATAATAAGTCTTCCTTCAATTTGTCATCCCTCCTAACCTATTTCCGATTTATAAACAGCGTTGGGTCACCTGCTATTTTTGTTAATTTCCCATCTTTCATGATTCCCTGAGACTTCAGCCACTTTTCAAATTGAGCGGCTGGCTTTAGCCCCAACACACTCCGAATCGTGGCAATATCGTGATAGCTGACCGATTGATAATTGAGCATACAATCATCCGCCATCGGAACACCAATGACAAAATTGACCCCTGCACTTGCCAGTAGCATGCTTAAATTATCCATATCATTTTGGTCTGCCTTCATATGGTTGGTATAGCAAACATCGACCCCCATCGGTAGACCATGAAGTTTTCCCATAAAATGATCCTCAAGACCGGCTCGAATTACCTGTTTGCTATCATACAAATACTCAGGCCCAATAAATCCAACGACGGTATTCAGCATAAAAGGGTTGAACTTTCTTGCTAGACCATAGCATCTTGCTTCAAGCGTTACTTGATCAATGCCAAAGTGTGCATCTGAAGACAGCTCAGATCCTTGGCCCGTTTCAAAATACCAGCGGTTCGGACCAATAGCTGTCCCTTTTTGATGAATTAGGGCATTTGCTTCCTCCAGCAAGGAAACAGAAATCCCAAATGATTCGTTTCCTGCTTGCGTACCAGCCAGACTTTGGAAAATCAAATCAGCTGGTGCTCCCTTTTCAATCGCTCTCATTTGACTTGTTACATGGGAAAGGACACAATTTTGAGTTGGAATCGCAAACTGATTCATCACTTCCTTTGATTCACTCAAAAGCCCGTGAATATTGCTGGTCGTATCAATTACAGGGTTGATTCCAATTACAGCATCACCAGCTCCATAGCTTAAAGCCTCATAAAGCGAAGCTCGCATTCCTTGAAGGGAATCAGACGGATGGTTCGGTTGTGCTCTTGCGGCCAATGTACCTTTATGGCCAATTTCCGTATTACAGCGGGTAATAACCTCTATTTTTGATGCCGCTTGGATTAGGTCCAAATTGGACATTAGCTTTGTGACCGCCGCAATCATTTCACTCGACAATCCCTTACTAATTGTTAATAAATCAGGCCCAGATTGAGCATCATCAAGGATAAACTCACGAAGTTCAGCCACTGTCCAGCTTTTGATTACGTTGTACACCTGACCATCTATTCCCTCTTCTATTACCTTGCTTACTTCATCCTCTTCTGGTGGCAGCAATGGGTAATTTCGAAAATCGGCTAACGATAGGTCAGCCAAAATTGATTTTGCCGCCATCCTCTCCTTCATATTTTCAGCACCAATGCCTGCTAAAGTGTCCCCTGAACGCTCTTCATTTGCCTTAGCCAGTATTTCTTTTAAACTATTAAACTGGTACGTATTTCCTAATAAAGTTGTTTTTTTGTGCACCTTTCACACCTCCTTGTTTTTTAAAAGGCCAATGTCTTGACTGAAATTGAAATCGCCTCTCCCGCGACCGGAAGTCCCAGATCAATATAGTCGCCATAAGTAAAATCGACTTGATCGACACACATCACATCAAGTTTTCCCTTGCCATACCTTGTAATCGCCTGCCCTAGAGCTTTTGCAATGTCCTCTTCACATAGAACCACCAGACTATTTGAACAAGGAAAAATGAAAGAAAATTCGGCAACAATGGTTTTAGCCAATCCTTGTAGCATGGCATAACTGCAATATGGAATCTCTGATAAAGCAAGGGCAATTGGGGGATCGAGATCCTTGTCGTATAGCTGTACGGCCTGCAACAGTAAGTTGTGTAGCCTCAATCGAAAGTCTGCCTGATTCCAGGTACCTTTTTCCGCAACAGGAATCTTTTCAATCGGCACATTTTTCATTGGTAATCGAGCTTCGTTAACGTGAATCGTTGCCCCGCTTATTTCAGTATTTTGCATACCTGCCCCAATAACTGTGGCCCTGGTCGTTTCCTTAGCTGACTGAAATACAAAGGGAAATTTAGGAACTGCCTCAGCTAAAGTAGAGGCTAATAAAGGGCCGACATCCCCGTGCTTGGTTACTTCCGGGATAGTGGCAGGACGATCTGCTTTCAGCATCTGACCCACCCCGCCGGAAATCATGATTTCATCGATTGGGAAAATTTTTATCGGGTCTGCATCTAGCAATAACAGATCTGCGAAATATCTTCGCTTCCCACTTAAATGTGAAAACATACCTTCCGCCATAGTTTTACAAATATCCTTTAATTCGGAAAATGTGATATTCTTACCTATTTTCAAGGAAAAATGATTAGCTTGAAGCCATTTGGAAATATGCGGTGAGATATACGTAATTTCACCTGCATCTGTAAGCCGAATTAGCCTCCCGCCTACATGAAAGGTCATAGTCTGCACCGCTTTTCCGTTCTGAAACAGTGCGACATTTGCCGTTCCTCCACCAATATCCACATTGGCGACAATCCCTTCGACATCCTTAGACCGCAAAGCTGCTCCAGATCCCTTACCGGCTAAAATACCTTCTAAATCAGCCCCTGCAGTTGCAACAACAAAGTCTCCAGCCCGATCAGCCAAGTAATGAAGGATCGATTCAGCATTTTCCTTCCGTGCCGTTTCACCAGTAATAATCACCGCACCTGCTTTAACCTCTGCGATACTCGTTTGTGAATCCTTGTATTCTTTTTCTAAAATTTGTGCGAGCTTAGTGATATCAATTTCAGTCTCATTCATAAACGGAGTAGTATAAATCGGACTTGAGTAAATCACCTTTCTGTCGACGATTTGACAGCTCGGAAGACTAAAACTGTTTCCTGCCTCGCTAATAAGGAGCTGACTTACAATAAATTTAGTTGTACTCGTTCCTATATCAATTCCAATACTAGAAATCCAATTTTCTTCCAACCTCATCACCTCACTTATAGATTTACTGTATGATGTTGCAAATAAAAAGCTTGTGAAATAAAAAGCGCCTTGAATCGACTCTACGAATTAGTAGAGTGGTTCAAAGCGCCGTTGCTTCATTTATTATCTTTTTGGTTGTGTTAATTTTGTTTGTTGATTTCCACTTCAGATGCTCAGCGCCGCGCGGGGCAGACGGTGAGCCTCTTCCGCTCCAATCAACATTGTGCTTTAACACAGCCTACTTTTTAGTACATTTATTCTTGTAGGACCTGTTGGGCGAGCGTTCCCAAAGGAGTGTGTGTATCCATGCTTCTTTTTTGCAAATACCTGTACGCTTCATCTTCGGTGCACATAAGCCTCTGCATCAAAATCCCTTTTGCCTTTTCTATCTGCTTCCGCTCCACCATTTTCTGCTCAAGCTTGCCCATTTTTTCTTGTAGAGCTTGAAATCGGGAGCGCTGATTAAGCGTCATCTCAACTGCTGGCAATAAATCATGTTCTCGAACAGGTTTGACAAGGTATGTATTAATATCGGATTGTTTTGCTTGCTCAATTAATTCACGATGACTATAGGCGGTTAACAGTAGGATTGCGCAATCTGAAAATCCTCGAATGACCGAAGAAGTTTTAATTCCATTCACTTTTGGCATTTTAACATCCATGATGATCAGGTCAGGCTTAAGTTTATAAGCTTTTTCAATTGCTTCTTCGCTGTTTTTACCTTCGCCAACGACATAGTAGCCATTTTCCTCTAACATTTCTCTTATATCCATTCTGGTAATTGGTTCATCATCCACAATCATGATTTTTGCTTGCATATTTACATCACCTGTCCGGAATTGGAAATGTTATCGAAACTTTAGTACCTCGTTCGGAATGAAATAACGAAAGTTCACCTTGTAATTCTTCCTCTACAAGCATGGTGACCAGCTGCAAGCCTAAAGAGGAGGTTTTAAAACCAGTTAAATTACTATCCATTCCTGTCCCATTATCTGCTACTGTAATATAAGCCATTTGCTTTCGCTGATGAACACTCAGTTTAATTAGCCCTGTCTCTTGTGATGGAAAAGCGTGCTTTATGCAATTTTGTACAAGTTCGTTTACAACAAGAGAAACCGATGTTGCTTTATCAGAAGGTAAAAATAACGGTTCTCCCTGAATAGAAACCTCGAACATTTTTTCCTGGTTATTTGATAATGAAATAAGCAATGCGGCAATTTGCTCCATTACAAATTTTGCATCTACTTCTTCAATACCATGCTGAGCAAGATAATCATGCACTAAAGCCATGCTTGAGATTCTAGAAACACTATCACGAAATACTTCAGTTGCTTCACTTGAAGAAGATCTTCGCATTTGCAGCCGCAGTAAACTGGCGATTACTTGTAAATTATTCTTTACCCGATGATGAATTTCTTGAATGACTAGCGTTTGAAAGACACTCTCTTTCTCACTAAAGTTATCCGTCTTCATCAAGGTTTTCATATTTTGCTCAGTTTGAATCTCTTGTGAGATATCACGCTCTTTAATGAGTACAGCAATCGTATTACCTACTGAATCCTTAATCGGTACAATATCTTGCTGCATGACTACATTTTCTTGTGAAATCCCTCTCGAACCGATGATGGGTTTCCCCGTTTTTAAACTGAACAATACCCCAGGCTCTGTGTCATCATGAGCAATTTGCCCAACGACGGAGTTTTTGTATAACGATTGTGTTGTTCGAGGGTTTGCTTCAGCCACAACAATCGCTGCGTCTTGATTAGGTAGCAAGCAATCTATAAAGATATCAGCTTGAGAAAGATCAGCAATAATTTGTAGATTCTTGACCATCTCATAAATCACGCAACACTGTTCATCTGTCAATTGAGTAAAATCTTCGAGATCAAATGGTTTGCTCATACAATAATGTTTCCCTTTCAATGATGCTACCCCTTGTTAATTAATTGATGATTCGGAAAAGATTCAACCTTTTGATTATTTATATAGTAATATATCATAATGAAAATTCGAGTGCAATCATTTGTGTTAGATTTTCTGACATAGTTTTTTCGCCCTATTTTTAGCCAACTTATTTACATCCAGGACCATTCGCACCTACCTTAAAACCCTTTTCTCTACAATCTTGTCAAAGTGTTAATCAATAATTAGGTAAGTTTACATGTTTTAAATATATGCACAAATATTAATATTATGACAAGCTTAAGGCGTCCCACTGCCCCCCCCCTTTATTCTTATTCTAATTGGAGTTTCAACGAATGATTACTTGCATTACTTAGCTTGTATTTACGATGATTGAATTTTATTAATAACAGTTTAAGAGATTAGATCATTTTTCATAAAGAGTTTCGATATTTTTTATTCCAGTATTTACTCCAAAATCACTCGTTCCTTTTATATTTATCAAACCAATTAAGATAATGACATTGGCGATGCTTCCAAATTTAGCGCTTGGCCACCAAAGGATAATTAGTAGTTGTGACACAATGACCGCACTGATGGCGATCTTTTTCCACCAGTTGCGTTTCATGATCAAACCGATAGCAGAAACGAGAAACAAAGCAACAGCAGCAAACCAAACTATTCCCAGCATCCGTTGTAATAAGTTTGGAAGTACAATCAATGTTCCGACGGAAAGCTCCTCTATTTTTGAAAGACCAAGTTCATTAACTCCACCCATTATATGAATCAATCCATGAAAAATCATAACAATCGTGACAACCCATCTCATATGGATTCCCTCCTGAGCATCAAATTCCTAGGCTAATACATCTTCTGGTTTGTTATATTCAATAGCTGCAATTTCACACTCAAACCATTTAAAATCTCCAGTTTCTTCTTTCCAAATGATGTCGCTCTTGGTCGGAATTCTAATCCCATTTACTTCTTTAACCTCTTTCGTGACCCCACCCCAATCCATTAATTCATATTTTCCCTTTACCTCTCTGTACCTTTTTGCAAAAAACTGTACTAAATCGCCATTCGCATTAAACGTAAAAACTCCCGATGCGCTTACCCCCTTATAGCTCATCGTCGCTTTTGCATTATTGACATCAATTGAATCCCATTTTATGTATGGACTTAACGCTGCAGACGGAAACCATGGCATTTCGCCGAGATACCGCAACAATGTGCCTTGATCTATTTCCGGCCCCTCAGCATCTACGACAGGAAATAAGGAAAGCAATTTTATACTCATCTTGCCTTTACCATTTGAATACCTATCCAACCCAGCTAAAGAGAAAAGCGGAGCCATCTTCACTTTTGCTTTCCAAACAAACTCGGGTTCGTCTATCCTGAAGTATTGCTCAGCGCTAGCCTCCATCCAACGTCCATCAATCGTCGTCCTCATGCGACCTGTTTGCTTCAAACGGACTGAGATGATTTTCTTTTTCCCGATTATATTCGTGCTTTCAAGCCATCTTTGAACAGGGTCAGGCAATCCTGTCAAATCTTCTTCCTGTAAGTAATCGTTTTTCTGTTCTGGAATATTGCTTAATAACCTACTTACTTCCTTTTTGGCGTTTTGCTCGAAAAGATTATTGGCTACTGTTGAAGCAAAAACCACGACAAAAATAAGTACAATAATGACAAGCAATGAGATAAATAACCAGTTAGGCATAAGTGTTCCTCCAAAATCGTTTATTATATTAGAAAAAAACACAACAATTAATCTACTAATTTTAAATTCTTGTTATGATTTCATTATAATCAATAAATTTGATGATTTATAAAAAACGTTCGGGTGAGTTAATAGAAAAAAAGGAACCAAAGAGGAGTTTCTATAATGTCATCGAATAGATAATTTAAAAGGGGGGGGAATTTGTGAATAATAGTAAAAAAATATATTTTTCAAAATTTACGATGCTATTAAAACTTTTTCCACCCCTATATTTAATCCATGATATGGAGGAGATTCTAACTGTAGAGAAATTCCTTAACGTTCATTCCAATATTATCCCTTTTCGTGTAACGACAATAGAGTTTTCAATTGCTTTTACACTTTTATGGATTATAGGTTCAATCGGTTGTTTTAAAGCCTTAAAAAATAAACAATTCATCGGGATGAAGCCAACTACTTATCTTTCATTTTTAGTACCAGGAATACTATTGGCAAACGGCATTGGTCACCTTTTGCAATTTATTTTCTTCCGAGCCTATGTACCAGGAATCATTACATCTATCTTAATTTTATTTCCTTATTCTTTTATTACTGCCAAGTTTCTGATTGCCGAAAGAGTATTAACAATGAAAAAGCTTTATATTTACCTATTAATAGGTTTTGTTTTACAAGCACCGCTTGCCTTTTTTGCCCTCTTTATTGCAAAGTTCATATTTTAAAATGAAAGGTCACTATTATAATATCACTTTATTTTTAGAGATCAAAAAGGCTGCCGACAATGTCGACAGCCTTTCATGGGCTAAGCCCTTTATATTATTAGAATTTAGAGTGATAGTTTTCGATTTCCCAAGAAGAAATGGCAATGCGATAGCTATCCCATTCTGCTTTTTTCATCGCTACATACTCAGTATAAACATGCTCTCCAAGAGTTTTAGAACCAATTTCTCCTGCTTCTAATTCTTTAACAGCCTCTTCTAAGCTTCCAGGAAGGTTTTCGATTCCTTTAAACGCTCTTTCTTCTTCAGTCATATGGAAGATGTCTTCGTTAACTGGAGCTGGAGCTTCAAGTTCTTTCAAAATTCCATCTAAACCTGCAGAAGCGATTACTGCAAAAGTTAAATATGGGTTAGATGATGGGTCTGGACAACGTAATTCTACGCGAGTAGCTAGGCCTCGTTTAGCTGGGATACGAATAAGCGCTGAACGGTTTGAAGCAGACCATGCAAGATAAACTGGTGCTTCATAACCAGGAACTAAACGCTTATAAGAGTTTACTAGTGGATTTGTTACAGCCACAAAGCTCTTAACGTTTTCAAGTACACCTGCAATAAAGTGGTACGCTTGTTTTGATAATTGTAACTCATCAGAAGGATCGAAGAATGCATTTTCGTTTCCTTTAAAGAATGACATATTCACGTGCATACCAGATCCATTGATACCAAATACTGGTTTTGGCATAAATGTAGCATGGTATCCGAATTTCTTCGCAACTGTTTTAACAACCCATTTGTACGTAGTTGATAAGTCTGCTGCAGTTAGTGCATCAGCATATTTAAAGTTAATTTCGTGTTGTCCTTCAGCTACCTCGTGGTGAGATGCTTCGATTGTGAAGCCCATTGCTTTTAAAGCACGATAGATTTCTAAACGAACGCGTTCGCCAAGATCATGTGGTTGTGGCTCAAAATAGCCTGCTTTATCGCCTAATTCTTGTGTAGCATAACCATTGTCATCATTTTTGAAAAGGAAGAATTCCAATTCAGGTCCAACTGAGATGCTGTAACCTTGATCAGCTACGCGATCGACAGTTTTCTTTAAAACGTTTCTTGTATCTCCTTCAAAAAGCGTTCCGTCCGGGTTTGTTACAGAGCATAAGAAACGTGCTTCAGAATAGCCTGGCTCTTCTGTCCAAGGGAGAACAGCAAATGTTGATAAATCTGGTTGTAAATAAAGGTCGGATTTGTTAATTGGAGAAAAACCTTTAATAGAAGATCCATCAAACATCATTTTACCTTCTACTACATCTTCTAATTGTAGGGATGTTACCGTTACATGCTTTAAAATCCCTTCAATATCAACAAATTGCAAGTGTAATAGTTCAACATTTTTTTCTTTAATTGTTTCTTTAATTTGATCTAAAGTTGAATTCGCTGTTGTATTTGATAAAGTCATGTTACATTACCTCTCATATTCGCGTAGTGTTTTATTACATCAAAATCTCGATATTTAGATTATATTTAAATCTACACGATTTGACAACAGTTTTTTTATTATTTTTTTGAATATTTATACCAATCTTTTTGAAAACGATTTCATACAAAATCGACCTTTAATCTCATCAAACGTCGTCTAAACATTAATAAATATGCATTAAATATAATAATTAATGAATGTTTATCTGCTAAACTTAAAAAAACTGCTGGTTTATTTCTGGTCGATACGACGTATGTCGACAAAATAAAAACAACATTCTTTTGGTAGAATGCCGTGTAGTTGAATAATAATAGACATAGATTTATGTGATTGTGGTTTTCTTTCGATATTGGACTCCGTTATTTTCTACTCTACTTATTCTTGCTAGTTTCAGATTTTTGCTGCCGTAATTTCCGTTCCTTCCATTGATCATAATTTAGCCCATTTCGGTTAGGATCGTTTAAATACTGGATGTACTCAGAGCTCATTTGGAAAAACAAATCAATCACCTCCATTGTCTTACTAATAATGTATGCGCTTACAATCATTTTTTTGACAATAAACAGTGAATTAATAGAAGGTAATACGTTCAATTTTCTTCGCAAAAATCAAAAATGCAGAGGTGCCACGTTAGTGGGTACCTCTGCATTTTGATTGCAATTATTTTGTGGTGGACATCAGATCCCTTATTTACACAAAAAGTGTTGATTTTAATAGTCTAACCGGACATCCAGTTCTCTATTTGGAAATCTATTGGCCAGATTCTGTGGTTTTTATTTAAATAAGGAACCATGCGTCCGCATAGGTCTAATAATTAGGGCATTTTTTCAAAATAAGGTCTTATATGTCCGCTCAAAAAACCTAACCTTGATTCAATTGATCTTCCCCCACGTTTGTTAACAACAAAACTCAAAAGGATGGTTATGGGTAATTTTTTCCCAATGCCACACTGGCTGTTTAGTCGGATCAACCAGATACCACGCAGCCAGGGCTGCTGCACATGCATCAATTTGATGTGTTGTATCGGAAAATTCAGTTGGGATTCCCTTTAATCCTATTTCGTTATACCATTCGAGAATCACTCTGCACGATTCCAGATCTTTTTTATATTCTCGAGCATGCTCAAAACGTTCTTTATCAATTCGAGTTCCAATGGCTGCACCAGGATGTACTTCTACTATTTTTATTTTATCCGCAAGTTTTGTTGACATTATGGTCCTTGTTAAAACGACTCCTCGTAGTGTTAAATAGACCATTTTAGTTAAGGTTGGCGGCATAATCGAGCTGCCAGAAAGACCATACTCCTTAAGAACTTTTCGTATGCTCTTATCCTGTGGCCGATCCCCTCCGCCATCTTGATAGGATAGCGGGGCATCAATCCCAATTACCACTTTATCAAGAGATGCTGCTGACATAATGGCTTCAAGCAACATTTCATCACTCGCATTTGTTAGAGCCTTCTCAAAAATAAGTTCATTTTCCTCCATTTGAAAAATCGTCATAACAGTATCTTTGTGGTTTGCGGGTCCTGATAAATCAATTCCAATGATTTTCATGAAATGTGGTCCCTTCTCTTTTTGTACTAGAACAAATAAGCATTATTGGGTTTTGTCTAACGCTCTTTCTTACATTTTACAAAGTGAAAATTTATGGAAGGTTTATTTTTCATGTTCTTATTTGGCTCGTCAATTTCTGAAATCTCTATCAGTCCATATTTTTCAAAATCATGTTTTATGGAGTCAGTATCATAGAAAAACATTTTGACGCCTTCAATTATCTCGAAATAGTCTTTATCCAATTGTTTGCCCTTTCCAAACATCGGGGCTTTTTTTGAAACAGTTGTAAAAATCATATAGCCATTCGGCTTTAACTGATTAAAGCAATCCTTTATAAACTGATCTCTCTCACGACGATTCAATAAATGAATAAGTGCATAGCTAAAGATACCGTCATAGAGTTTGTTATCAAAAGGCATGTCCGTTACAGAACCATGAAAAATAGGAATATCAAGACCGTTTTTCCTCGCTAAATCAATCGCCGTTTTTGATATCTCAATACCTGTTACATCTATTCCATTTTCGATAAAAACCTTTGCATTTCTGCCATATCCAATACCAGGTATCAGGATGTCCTTAACATTTCTTTCAAGAAAAAAATCCTTTGTCAAAATCGCGGAGTCTGAAGGTTCATATCCCCACATCGTTTGTTTTTCGATAAAACTTGATTCCCAAAATTCCATTATATCTCGACCCTTTATGTTTTATTTTTTGGGGATGATTCTTGCTTCAAACAGCTTTTCTCTGTATCTCTGGAAAAACCAAATCACAGTAGAAAGCCAAAACCCACTTGCAAAATAACCTGCGATAATATCACTAGGATAGTGAACACCTAAATAAATCCGACTAATACCAATCATCAGTATGAATACACTGCAAATCAGGATGAGAACGGTTCGCCCTAATGCTGAACGAAGATGTCGCCACAATAAAAACGCAATCATCCCATAGGCTGCCATCGCATTCATCGCATGACCGCTAGGAAAACTGTAGCCTCCAATTTCAATTAAACGATGTAAATCTGGACGTGCCCGATGAAAAAAGTTTTTTAAAATCCCATTGAGAATCGGGGTTGCTATAATGAAAATCGTGAATAGAACAAATTCAGAATGGTTTTTAAGTGTCAAAAATAAAAAGAATAGAACGAGTAAAGAAACTACGATAACGGATTTTGTATTTCCGATATACGTGAAAATTTTCATTATAGATGTTAGAGTTGGATTCTCAAATCCTTGAACGAAGGATATTACAGCTTTATCAAATAGCGCAATATGATGGGAACTAATTGTTAAAGCCATCATGCTGAAACCAATTAGTGAAACTACACTAATGATAAAAGCCCATAACAGATGTACCTTTAAATTCATAATTTGTCTTACCTCACATTTTTTTCAATAAATAAACCTTAGATCCTTACTGTATCGTTATGCTCTTAGTTATAAGGTTCCAGTTCATTAGATTTACATTGGTATTATTCCATGCTTATCCTCCCCGTGACATTCACGGTTATCCAGATTAGCAATTTCATATAGCTTTTTTTCTGCCAAATAATTTCCCATTAGGTCTTCTGCTTCTTCCATCACTTTATTAATCAAACAACTACTTTCTTGAAATTCGCACTTAAAAAAGGCGCCATTTCCTTCAATTGCATTTATGACATCTAAAAAAGAAATATCTTCTATGTTTTTACTTAGAACATATCCGCCTTTTACACCTGAGGTTGACTCAATCAAACCAGCCTTCACTAACTGAGTCAAAATCTTTGAAAGGTAGGTTGTAGATACATTAAAGTGATCCGCAAGCTTTTGTACACTTAATTTCCCATATTGTGCATGCTGAATCATGTACACAATTGTATGCAATGCATAATTCGTTGCTTTTGAATATTTCAAAACATTGCCTCCATTTAACCATATTATAGATATTAGATGTCTATAATATAGAGATTACTTTCCTTGCTGTCAATTACAATGAAGGCGTCTATACTTCGAAGTACATGATTATTATTTAACTGTTAAAATGATTTCATGAAAAAAGAGGACTCCGTAAAGGAATCCTCAGAACCTATTGTATTATTGTAGGTCATTGTATATCTTAGATAATAATACTTTATTGGGATCTTGGCTCAGCTCCCACATCATAGCGCCGCCTAAGCCCTTCGACTTAATAAAAGCTGTTTTATACCCGATCGACTCAACATCGTCATAACTAATAAATTGTGACCCGTTAAACAGCCATGGTACTTTTGAATCAGTTTCCCAATATCGGATAAAACCATTTTTATTTACATAGTTTGCCTCAAGATCGGAATAGCTCATTGCCGATCCTCCACCTATAAAAGACTGGTATAAGCCATTATTTAATGGATTGACCTGATTGTAAACTCTGCCATAGAACGGAACACCCATGATGAGCTTATTTGCCGGAACCCCGTTATTTAGATAAAGGTTAACGGCATCCTCAACACTCCATTCAAAGGCAAACCCCGAATTTAGGTCCCTGTATAGTGGAGCATTCAATCCAGTTATAAGATCCCAGGATCCATGAATATCATAAGACATTAATTGGATGTAATCAACATACTGTTGAACCAAACTCAATTGAGTATTAGTAGCAAAGCTACTTCCAGCTCCACCAGCTATAGTTAGTAAATATTCCTTTCCATCCCTTGCACTTTGGGCAGCAAAGGTTTCCCGTATTTTCTTTAATAACAATGTAAAATTCTGCTTATCCTCTGGTCGGTTAATATTGTCTGATTCGCCACCTGGAAACAGGATATTCCCAATCCAAATCGACTCCATTAAAGTTATATTTTAATATGAATTGTAAGAGACTATCGGCAAAAACAGTTCTCGATTCCTCCGTTAACGCTACATCTGAAAATCGTTCTGACCATGTCCAGCCGCCTACAGAAATTAATGTTTTTAATTGTGGATACTGCTGCTTTAATTTAGTTAATTGATAGAAATTCCCCTTATAAGGCTGATCAGCTGTGTCGCCTGGGAAAGGCTTCTCAACATCAGCCCATGAATCTCCTAAGGCAATTTTCCCATCTGCCGAAATATTCGCAAATGCATAGTTTAAATGCGTTAGTTTACTTGCATCGATATTGGCTACCTGATAATTAGAATAAGTAGACCATCCAGTATAATATCCGACCTTTTTTAACGTGTTTGGAATAGGAGTTACTAAATTTTTTACGATAACTGTTTTTGAGGTCTGGGAAATTTGGTTTGATGTATCATAAACAATTGCTTTTAAGGTCTGTTCCCCATCAGGCACCCAAGGATCTGTAGCCCAATTCACACTATAGGGTGCAGTGGTCACCGTTTTAATTAAATATCCTCCATTATTGCTGTAAAACTCCACTTTGCTGATGCCTTTATCATCGCTTGCAGTCACTGATAACGTGACTGTTCCACTGATAGTTTGACCGTCACTTGCAATAGGGGAAATCTGGATTGAACCCACTTGCGGTGATGCGTCTATTATTGATGCTGCAGTTGTAACTTTAATGGTATTACTGAGTGCAGATACATTGCCACTCAGATCTCGTGCTCTTACATAGAAGCTATAAGCTGTATTAGAACTTAAATTTTGTACAGTAAATTGAGTAGAAGTTGTATTTCCTATTAGATTATTATTCTGGTATATATCATAAGCTTTCACACCTGTATTATCCGTTGAGCTATTCCAAGCTAATGATATTTTTGTATCACTTATTCCTGTTGCATGTAAATTAGTAGGTGCTGTTGGTGCAATTCGATCGGGTTTTGCTGCTTCAACCACATTAAAATTAATAAGACTACCCATCAAGATTAACGTAATCATGAAAAATAAAAGCTTTAATGGAAAATGGCGATTATGCGCTTTCATTTCTAATCCCTGCCTTTTCTATTAAAATAGAAATATAGTTGTAATACTATTTTAATAGAAGGATTGATAGGGAGATACTGGGAAATTGTAGCAGTAATCATAGCAGATTATTTATATAAGATTGTAAATAACATTATTTGTTAACAAATTGGGGATATTTTGAATTTATCCATAATTATTGAATAAATATGATAATATTAAGTTGATTTAACCGCTTACATATTCTTCTAATATATTTCCAAAAAAAATTATGGAGGATTGTCAATGGATAATTTTGTAGAGCAAATTAAGACTTTATCTAAACGAGTTGAGAAATTACAGACTTCAATAACTACCGAAGAAGCCACAAAAACTTCTGTTATTATGCCTTTTTTTCAAACACTTGGTTATGATATTTTTAATCCTGAAGAATTCACACCTGAATTTGTTGCAGATGTTGGTATTAAGAAAGGTGAAAAGGTTGATTACGCTATAATAATCGATGGAATGCCAGTTATATTAATTGAAGCAAAGTCGATAAATGAAAAACTCCAAAAACATGATTCTCAACTTTTTAGATATTTTGGGACAACTTCTGCTAAATTTGCAATCCTTACGAATGGTATTTTATACAGATTTTATACCGATCTTGAAGAACAAAATAAAATGGATACCTCTCCCTTCTTTGAATTTAATATCCTTGAACTAAAGGATAGCGCCATTCATGAATTAGCAAAATTCAAAAAAAGTAGTTTTGAAATTGATAAGATATTTAATACAGCTTCAGAATTAAAATATCTAAGTAAACTTAAAAGTTTTCTAAACGATCAGTGGGAGACACCTACAGAAGAGTTTATAAAATTTATGTTAGGACAAATTTATACAGGTGTTAAAACAAAAAATACCATTGAGAAATTTGAACCAATCATTAAGAAAGCCTTTAAACAATTTATTAACGAATTGGTTAACGACAAACTAAACGCTGCATTGAAAAATACTAATTCTGAAGAAAATCAGGAAGAAACAACATTAACTTCAGTAACGGAGAACGAAGATAAAAATGAAGTAAAAATTAAAACCTCGGAGGAAGAAATTGAAGGTTATGCCATTACTAAGCTGCTCCTAAAAGATATTGTGGATGAAGATCGTATATTTTATCGTGATAACTTGAGCTACTTTAATATTCTTCTAGATAACAGTATACGAAAATGGGTTTGTCGACTTGGTTTTAACCAAGCCCAAAAGTATATCCAATTTAATGATGAAGACAGGTCATATGTTAATATCGATAAAATTTCTGATATTAGTTTGTATAAAGATAAACTAATAGAGGTTGTTAAAAAGTTTATATAGGATTCAATTGTTAGATAAAAAAGACACCTGATAATCATAAAAATCAGGTGTCTTGTACTGTTATGTTTTACAATTCTATTAGTATTGATCTAAACTAATTCTTAGATCTCCGATGAAAATCCTCTTCGATATTTTCCTTCCAGCTCCTGGTCAATTTTCTTTCCGCTTCGTAGCTTTATAACTGCTTCACTTACCGCTTCATAATTTAATACTGTTCCAATATTGTCTGCGTGGTAATTTACAGCGAAGTCCTCGTTAATTCCAAATTGCTCTGCCGTTGATATAGCGTCAATGTTTGCACCTAGAAATATAAATTCCCAACCGTATTTTTCTTTTTGATGCTGAACCATTTTTTTAATCTTGGCAGCAGAATATTCTCGGCTAGCATTTTCCATTCCGTCTGTTGTAATCACGAATAGTACCTTATCCGCACGTTCCGATTCACTCGTTCTTTTTTGGACATTGACTATTTTCTGGATGGTCATTCCAATTGCATCAAGCAAAGCAGTTGTGCCACCAACCTGATAATCTTCTTCGGTAATCGGAGAGATGCCTCTTACATTAATTCGATCGTGCAATAATTCGTAGTCATGATCGAATAACACGGTAGTAACAATTGCTTCTCCTTCCGCATTTTGCTGCTTTTTCAGCATGGAATTGTAACCACCAATTGTATCGGCTTCAAGCCCGGCCATTGAACCACTCTTATCCAAAATAAATACTAATTCAGTTAGATTGTTTTTCATCTTTATCATCCTCCGTTCTTTATAAACTAAGGATAACAAAGTAGAGAATCGTTATGGTCGCTTTCGAAGCGACATTTAAGCACCTAATAACGGTTGGTCAAATGCAAAAAGCGCTTCATTCAATTCATGGATGTTGTAATTGCCTTCATGGATAAAGTATTCAATGATAACATCAAATTTGCTGCTTCGAGACAATGTATAACCAGCTGCAGCCAATAAATCGATTGTTTCATCCAAATTTAATTTTAATGCAACCGCAAAGGCAATCGCGGTTTTCTTCTTTGGAGTATAATCGGCACCATTACGAATTTTAGAGAACAAACGTCGGTCAATATTTGCCCGATGATAGGTCTCGGCGTCAGTCATTCCTTTTTCATCAATGAAACGAAGCAGCCGCTGGGAAAAGGATTCGTCGAGCTGATTTACAAGATCCGCTAAATTTCTTTGCTTAGGTATATACTCCTCTTTTTTATAAAGATCCTGTTCAGAAATTTCTGCTTCTTGGATTGAGTCCAACGTATACAGCTCTATATTTCTTACCCGTTGGAATACAATTTCGGCTTCCTCTACATAGTGCTCATCAATGTATTGATAAATCGACTTAAATAGTTTCTTGCTTAAACCAAACGCTTTTTTATCAAATACAACTAAGTACACAAGCATGTCATGGTTCAATAAAAATGTACCGATTGCAGAAATCGCAATTTGTAGTGCATCTTCTTTTGGATAACCATAAATACCAGTAGAGATTAAAGGAAACGCAATCGACTCACATTTTTGTTTATGCGCCAGTTGTAACGAATTTTCGTAGGATTGCTTTAAAAGTTCTTCTTCATTATTGGAACCGCCCTGCCATATTGGACCAGGAGTATGTATGACATATTTTGCGGGTAACCTGAAAACCGTCTGTGATTACCGCTTGTCCAAATGGGCACCCACCAATTTCATCACAAGCAGTTTGCAGCTCTTTAGCACCTGCAGATTGAAAGATGGCCCCACAAACTCCCCCGCCCATTTTCAATGCAGGATTTGTCGCATTTACAATCGCATCAACCTTCATTTTTGTAATATCATTGCGAACGATTTCTAGTGGCATGATTGGATTCCTCCCGACTCCTCGGATTCATTTATATACTTAACATATTACCATTTTAGGCTTGTTTTTTAACTCAAAGTTATTTTACAATGCTCTCTAAAAAAGGTGCCCGGCATCATCCAGTTAACTGACTTGCCTGGCACCTACCTCTTAAAAGCTGATTAAAAAATTTGTTCTAAGTCGATAATAAAACCTTCAAGGAATTTGGTTTTAATTTTTCCATGTTCTGATTTCATATCATGCTGTTCATACACTCTTCTTCATTTAATGTGTACACAGCGACGGCATTCAACATTGGATTCACGATCCAATATTCCTTAACACCATAATTCATATAAAAATTTATTAACATTTACCCTTGTCCTTGACACATCGAAGGTTCATGGACCTTTATAAGAGAATTTTATTCGTTCCATGTCATTCGCTCTACAGCGACGAAGATATCTTCCGGAGTGAATGTTGGGGTTGGGGGATAGAAACCATCAACCTTGTTTTTAATTTCCAGTGTTACAGTATTTTTATATGAATAAGTGTGAATAATATTTAATATGCTTATATTATGTATCTAACAGTAAGGGAGGCGCTATCGATGAAAATCTTAAATAAAATCGCCTTATCTTTTGTCATTTTCTTTTCCCTTGCCATAATCTTAAACATATATTTGGGTCAAAATGAACGAGCACAAACGAACGCAATCTACCTTATCATGAATGGGTTTGCGTATATTATTTCGGCTATAGACGAAGAAAAAAGCAACAGCCAAATGAATCCAAGCAGTAGAATCCACTTCTACTGCAGGTCATTTAACAAAGGTGTTTCGACTGTTACACCTAATTTTCTTAATAGTTTTGCAATGGTTTTCATCCCACTATGTGGGTTTATTTTTGTTTCAAGGTAGTAGGTCTGTCCAGTAAGGATTGAATCGTAAGTATGAACCGATGCGAATTTTTTTCTGTTTTTATGATTTGGCGTTAAGGCAATCGCAAAGCGGTTACCGTGATCCTTCTCACCTAAAACAAAACCTTCTTCTACAAGCTGGTGAAGAGGTAAATTATGTTCTTCAATCCACACTAAAGTTCTTTTCCAAAGTTCCGGGACAGACTTCCCATTAATAACGGTTTCTTCCCCTTTGTAGGAAATGATGATATGCAATTCGTCCCATCTTTTATATATGTTTCTGGTGAATGGAGCTGAAAAATTCCATATCTCATCAACATCATTTTCCTCATCAAGGATCCATTTTATGGTTCTAAAAACATCGCCATAAGTTTCAGTTACAATAGCGCTAACATAGCTCCGTTCTTCACTTTCTTCTTCATTTGAAATTTTCGTTATCGATTTAAAAACATCTTCAAATCGATCGAAAAGTGATCGAACTAATACGCGCTCTTCTTCAATTGTAGCTAATTTTTCACGCTTATTTTTATATGGCATTCGTAACGCGTCTAAATATTGCTGAATGATCGGTTTGGCATATGTATTTAAATCCGGAATTTTCTAAACATGGCATGAGAACAATGTCAACTAATTGCTGATAATCAATTCCAAACCATTTTGAGCTCCCGAAGGTCGCTTCATTTGACTCTTTCATTTGGCTTTTCGGAACTAGGCCAACAAGTAAAAATGTTTCGTCCTTGAATTTTTCTTCAAACTTTTTTAAGTATTTATTGCATTGGTTGATATCTACTCTTGCGTAGACCTTTTGTTCAACAGCAAGGATAAGCTTTTTTTCTTTACTAGGATCTTGTTGATCAACAATGCTTACCTTAAAAAAGCAATCAAGCCTTCCTCGATTGTCATTTTTTTCTGTTTCCTCCAGCGTTTCTGCCTCCTGCACATCTAGCTTATTAATATCCTTTTCGGCAATCACTTCTGGATCTCTGAATTGCTTTACATTAAGCATCGCTAAATCTGTTATAGCATCTAAATTCTCATCGGCGGATTCGGCAACAGCCATTAAAAAGCGCTGAAACGGATAATAGCCGAGCATATGTCTTTCCGTTGGATCCAATAGCCAGGTTAAAAACCGTGAGTGCCAGGTTTCTAAATGGGTAGCACCTGCAACATGGAATACATTTGGGCGATCAATGAGAAATTTTAAGGCAACAAACTCTTTATCCATCGTTAATTCATAAAGCATTCGTTTTAATGATTTCAATATTTATTCCTCCAAATTACACTTCGTATTTAACAGTGATAGTTTTATAGATTCATTATACCTCTATAAACATAGACTAATTGTACATTATTCCACCTAAAGGACCTTCACCCAAAAAGGTGAAGGTTATTAAGCTTTTTTTATTATACAGATGGAATAATTATCAAATTTTGTTTAACTGATTCTTACATGATATCAAATAATTTCAAAACAAAATAAGAGCCTTCTATATAAAAGATTCTTACTTCTTTTATCGATTTAATTGTTTTACTTTAATAGGCTTAATGGTTCTGCTTACTTTTATAATCTCGCCAATTATACTGATCGCGATTTCCTCTGATGTTTCTGAGCCGATTTCTAGTCCAATAGGTGAATAGACCCGATCCAGTTGTTCTAGAGTAACACCTTCGCTTTTTAGCTTTTCGAATATATTTATAACCTTTCGTTTACTAGCGACCATCCCGATATAGGCACATGGAAATTTTAAAGCCGTTTTTAATGCCAATTCATCACAGTCTTTCGTAAAAATCGGTACATAGGAATTTTCATTAAGGTTTGCTTGAAGTAAGGCTGTTTCGATATTTTCATGAACAAAAAGGTTAGTGGCATTCGGAAATCGTTCCTTCGTGCAATAATCAACTCGATCATCAACAATGTAATATGGATATTGAAGAAGATCGGCGAGCTTTGCCATTGCATAGCCCACATGTCCTGCCCCAACCAGGACGAGTTCTGGCCTGCATGTATAGACTTCGATAAAGACACGTAACGTACCGCCACAATTCATTTGAATGCCGTCTTTCGCATGTTTATTCAATTTGTATTCAACAATTGTCGATTGTCCTTTTTGAATCGCCTTCACACTTTCTTCAATCACATAATGTTCCGCTAAGCCCCCGCCGACAGTCCCTTCAATTGAGCCGTCACGGTAAACAATCATTTTTCCAACATGTCTAGGTGTCGAGCCCTTTGATTCGATAATCATGGCCAAAGCAAAGGTTTTATTTTGACGTGTCAGTATGGCAACTTTTTCCATAAGCAACATTTGGTATTCACCACCTGTTTATTCTTAGTCTTCTCTGAATTTCGATGCGGCATTGAAATTCAGAGAAGTCTTTTAACTACTTTGTTTTGGTCAATTGAAATTCTTTATTGACCACTTTGAGCGTTCTCTCCCCTTCGTTTTGGTCAATAGAAGCTCTTTATTGACCACTTTGAGCGTTCTCTCCCCTTCGTTTTGGTCAATAGAAGCTCTTTATTGACCACTTTGAACGTCCTCTCCCCTTCGTTTTGGTCAATAGAAGCTCCTTATTGACCACTTTGACTTTCTCTCCTCTTCGTTTTGGTCAATAGAAGCAACTTATTCACCACTTTGACTTTCTCCCTGCTTCGTTTTTGTCAATAGAGGATTTTAATAACAATACGATTCGAGGAAGTACCGCAACAGATTGAGCGCAACCCTTTTTCTGTATACTGAGGTAGAACGTTGGTCATCAATTGGATTAAGGATTTGTGCAAAATCTGCGATAATAGCAGTAATTTCTTTCTTAGCTAATGGGAGGGTTTTACCAAGTACCTTCTTTTCAATGTCGTAGGAACGAACAATGGTGGGACCGACAGCTCCAAAGGCAAAACGGACGTCGACGATTTGATTCTCGCTTATTCTTATTAAACCGGCAAACGAAACTTTCGCAATCGCATCAGCGTTTCGGTTGCCTACTTTCTCGAATACAACATGGGAGTCCTGATTTAACACTGACGGTAAAATGATTTCAACTAATAGTTCATTTTGATTTCGTTGAACCCGTCGTGGACCTTGAATAAAATCGCGAATCTCTACCATGCGATCACCATTGACAGAGCGCAACAGTAGTTTTGCATTGTATACATATAATAATGGCAGCGTATCACCTGCCGGGAGGCGTTGCAGATATTCCCGCCTAATGTCCCTCTGTTTCGAATCGCAGGTGCTGCAATGTTTTTAATCGAGTGCTTTAAGGGCAAGGGAATCGACGGATGTTGGAGTAATTCACTATAGGTACAGCAGGCCCCGATATGAAGGTCGTTATTTACAGAATTTACGTGCTTTAATTCGGTCAAATGGTCAATAAAAATAATGGGTTTATTGATATTAGGTGGCACTCCTCGCCGACTTTTGTGAAGAACCATCATATCGGTTCCACCTGCCATGATGGCACAGTTTTCCTTATTTAACCTGTCGATGGTTTGGTTTAAATGATCGTACCGATACGAGAGGACTGTCTCTACCATAAGCCATCACCCTTTTTAGCAGCTAAGGAAATCGCATCTACAATCATATTGTAGCCTGTACACCGACACAGGTTACCTGGAAATGCCATCACGAATTTCAGCTTCGGATGGATGAGGATTTTTTGACAGAAGTGCCGCACTTGCCATGATCATTCCCGGGATGCAATATCCGCATTGCACTCCACCAGCAATCGAATAACTCTCATCTAAAAGCTTAAATTGCTCGGTTTCACTTAGACCTTCAATCGTTTGAATATCCGCACCAGCAATCGAGCCGATTGGAATTAAACAGCTGTTTTGCAGAAGATTATTAACAAAAACACTGCAGGCGCCGCATTCCCCTTCTCCGCACCCTTCCTTTGTTCCAATTAACCCAAGCTCTTCCCTTAATAAATCTAGTAATCTTCCTGTTGCAGGAGCGTCAGTTTCTACCGATTGACCATTAAGAGTAAATTTAATCAACATGTTCACCTTCTCTCATCGCTAGACTTTCTATAATGACTTCCAGGTGTAATCGGGATTTGCGTAAATGATGTTTGCAGTGCATCTTCAATCGCCGATTGGATTGCCAGCGCACCACCAATTAGGGTTAATTCACCTGCACCCTTTGCCCCATATGGCCCATCAGCATAAGGATTATCAAAAACCTTGCTTTCAATCGTGACAACATCCATTGAGGTAGGTGGCCCGTAATCCGATATACTCTTTTGTTGTATTTTGCCTTCTTTGGTTGTCATTTTTTCCAAATAACCGTATGCAAGGCCTTGAGCCAATCCACCGTCAATTTGACCCTTCATAATCCGTTCGTCTATCACTTTGCCAACTTCATAATTTCCGTAAACCTTCTCTAATTTCACATTACCTGTCAAACTATCCACTTCAACTTCGACGAAATTTACGCCCCAAGAATAAGCAGGATAGGCATCTCCAGTAAAAGTCTTTTCGTTCCATGGAATCATTTCGCGGTGAACATAGTGCTCAACGACTTCCTGTTCTACCCCTGATTGCCACTGAGACTTAAGCTGTTTAGCGGCCCGTTCCAGTAATTTTCCAACAATCATAGTAGTCCTGGAAGCAACTGTCGGACCAGAATCAGGAACTACTTTTGTATCAGGATAAGGATACATAATGTCTTCATATGGAAGGTCTAATTCTTGAGCCACAATTTTACTTAATGTCGTTAAAATACCTTGTCCCATATCAGAGTTGGATATCATTAGGGATACTCTGTCATCCTTTGTTTTAGCCAGCTTTACTGTTGCTTTAATATGATCCCGTTCACCACTGCCTGTAAATCCGCATCCATGCAGGAAAAGAGAGGTCCCTATTCCTTTTTTATATCGGTGATTTTGTTGATTAAAGCGATGAAACTCTTCCTTTTTTATTTGGTAATTGGTTTTATTCAGTAAGTCATCAATCATTTGTTCCATTAAGATTGGATCGCGGAATTGACCTTTTGTGATGGTGGGGTCTCCTTGTTTGACAAGGTATTTACGTTTATATTGGAGTGGATCGATTTTTGCCAGTTTACTAAGATGTCCGATATGGCTTTCAATTCCGGCGAAGCTTTGCGGTGCACCAAAGCCTCTAAACGCACCGTTTGGAACGGTGTTTGTTTTTAAGACATACCCTTTTGCATGAAAATGCGGAATGTTATACACACCGGCACTATTGATTAAGGCTCGTTGCAGAACGACAGAGCTTAAGCCTAAATTCGCTCCGCCATCAAGGAAGATTTCAACCTGCATGCTTTGAATATTTCCTTCTTTATCTACCGATGTTTTATAGTTGATTTTTGCCGGATGTCTTTTTGTTGTGACAACCATATCTTCTGATCGATCAAATACAAGCATTACTGATTTTTTTAGTGCTTTTGCAGCTACCGCTACGTGACAAGCCATCATCGAAGGATAATCTTCTTTACCGCCAAAACCACCGCCTGGTTGGGCTTTGAACGACTCTTACCTCGTCATCACCGCAGGCCAATGCACTTATTAATGCGTTTTTTATATAATAAAGACACTGCATTGAGCCTTGGACTTCGATTTCATCAGCTTTATAAATCCCAAGCATTCCCTGTGGCTCTAAATATACATGCTCCTGATAACCTGTTTCATACTCTTCATGGATCACTTGGTGCGCTCCCTGCTCGATCGCTGAAATAACATCCATGCTTTCGCCAAATTCATAGGTTGCCATCGTAATCCCTGGGGGCTGATTTTTGCATGATCGCTTCGTCAAGTGTATAAACAGCTTCGTGTTCTTCGAATTCAACTTTCACTTCATCTAAAAGGCGGTACAGGACTTCTAATTCTTGTCCGACCAGCATTAAGATTGGCTCACCTATATAATTAACGAACTCATTGGCAAAAATAGGCTGATCTGGTTGTATAATTTTTACATAATTTGGTCCAGGGATATGCTCTGCTCCAACCACATCATACCCTTCAGGAAGGTTTGGCAAGTGAATGGATTTGATTTTTCCATACGCTATTGGTGATCGGAATAAAACACCATAAACCATATTTGGTAATTTAACGTCACTTATATAAGGCAGCTGCCCTGATACTTTTCCTTTATGGTCTTTTTTTGGCACGGAGGTGCTTATGTCTTTCCGAGTCATTACAACAACACCCTTCGACTCATTTTTTTAATACAAGCCTCTTCCTTCGATTTTATAAATGAGAATGCTATTTTATGATTAATTTTTAAGTTTAATTACGTTGTTTAATCATTATATTTTTATTTCGTGATTCTTTATCTATTTATGTAAGATTTTCCGACTAGGTTTTTTAATCTTTTGAGAAATGAAAAAAAGCCCAGTCCAGATTGGAATGAGCACGATTTTTGATCGGACATATAGGGCCTTATTTTAATAAAATTAACTTCTTTCTAGGTTTATGAGGACATATGACGCCTTATTTGTATAAAAAACATTCAATACTGCTAGTAAATTATTCAATAACGTACCTGTTGTCCTTTTAACCTATGAAAACAACACTTTTTGTGAGAATAACGGATCTGATGTCCGTTCACTGGGGTATACTATTGATTTAACCCATGCAAATACAAATCATAATTGATCCTAACCAAGTCTTTATCCGTACTTGTATAAATAATACTTTTCGGCAATAAAACTGACCACTAAACCGATTATTATCGGAATCAATGAACCTGTTGAAACAAAGAACCCATTTGGATTGTGTGTATACTCAAATTGAAACATTAACCAAGGTATAGTAAATAAATAACCAACTAAATAAAATAAAGTAGATGTCAATACAAACGACCCAAATGCAACTATGAAACTCTTTAATTTCATCAAACCACCTCTGTTAAGATCTTTACAAATTATACTTCTACTAATATTTTACATTTTTATTTACTTTAATAACTATATTTTTGTTAATTTTTCGTTAATTCTGCGTGTGGGATTTTCGGACTTCGGTTGCTTCCTGAACACGACTATTGGGGAAATTTTTAGAAGCAGAAGTACCGTCCTCATACATCCAAGCAACAAAAAAATCATCCCCCCTTTTTCCTTTTACGGAAAATTGGACGGATGATTAATGACTTTCTATATATGTTCTAGACATGCATCAATTCCCTTTCTTTAACTATTTCCTTTTCCTCCTTTTCCCAAAAATGATTTGGATCATAATTTTGCAGGAAATCTAACTGTTCAATAACTGGCTTAATCATCATTTGATTCTCTTTCTCTTCTGCCATTCCCCAACAAATCTCCAACAGTTCATCAAAATGAGCGAATGACATATATAACACCTGCTTTCCTTTTATTGAGGGGAAAAGATAATCTTGATTCCCTCTAGTAATATTATAAGAAAAAGCATAAAGGAAATATCGTTTATTTGTGCCAATTTTTTGAATTTTTGGATAGTTATTATTTTAAAATAGATTAGATAAAACAAAAATGATGGAGTTATAGCTGAATTAATTAAATGATGAATATAAGATAAAAATGATAAATAATATTCTTAGACTACGTCTGATTTGAGGTGCTAATAATGAAGCAGTTAAAAATAGGTTTAGTGGGTATAGGAAAATTAGGTACAGCGATGATGACCCATTGGGAGAAGAATAATATTAAAATGGGGGCCTATCATCCTAAGATGTCAAAAGCGCAACATTTTGCTGATGAATTTTCTAATAGTTATTGTCTTTCAGAGAGCGAGCTAAGGCGCTCGGATGTATTGATTTTAGCATTGCCTGCTACAGGTGTTATTCCGTTTATTTCTTCATTATATTCACAAACCAACCCGGCTTCTGCTCCCCTATTAATTAATATGGCAACCGCTCTGGATACGAAGGAAATTAAGGCAAAATTTCCAATCCTTAACGTATTCGGAGTGAAATATATGGGTCACTCGAGAGACTTAATGGAGCATGGCAATGGCTTATTTATTACCGACAGCCCTTTACCTGAGCAAATTGCTGAGCTCTATCAGTGTCTTGGAGCGCTAAAAATAGATAGTGAACAAGCTTTAATGGATGTGAACAAATTAGCCACCTATCTTGCGATCAAAGCAGCGATTGAGATTGAAGAGGAGTTTACTAAAAGAGGGTTTTCATCCCAATACATTAAACGAGCGCTAACTTCTTTAGCTCCCGAAGTGATTCGAGGATATAGTGAAGGGAGTCTAGGGCATTTTGCAAAAGAAATCGTTAAAGAAATTAAAGGAGAAGAATAGGCTCCCTTTTCTTCTCCCCTGGCATCTTTGTTAATTTGTTTTTTTATCATGAACGTTTGAATCATCTGAATTTCTAAGCCATGAAAAAGTTAATCAACCAACATTTATCATTTATTTAACTGCTTATATAAATTGAGATAAGAAAGTGTTTCTTTATCAGGTGAACTGTATTCCAATATCCAATCCTTTGCCTGCTGAATCACACTCTCACGTAATGAGACATCATTTACAATAGAATGAACGGCCTCTTTAAATTCATCCATGGTTTCATAAAGCCAGCCAGTTTGTTTATGGCGAATCAAACTGAGATTGGCTTCATTTTTTCGTGCAATTACCGGACGCCCTACTGCCATAGCTTCCATTAGCGCAAGCGATTGTCCTTCAGATATTGAAGTATTAATGACAATTTGAGCTTGGTCGTACCAAACCTTCATCACTTCATATGGGACAACCCCAACATACCTCATCCAGTTACGTTTCTTAGACTCTACCTGTACCTGTTGATAGACCGTCTCGTCCAATTTCGCCCCAAGAATAGAGAAATCCATATTCGGAAATTCATGAATCAACTCATCAAGAGCAGGAAGAGCATGCAAAACATCTTTTACAGGGCGTAAACCAGCAGGTAGAAGAATGCGGGGAATCATCCTTTTATTAATTGGTGAAATGTTCCAAGGGAGCCAAACACCTTGGGGAATTACAACCGTCTTATTGCGCCACCCAGAGAATAACTGAATGACTTTATCCCTCGCATCCTCTGTAAAAACAGTAATAAATGCAGCATGATTTAAGAAGGAAAACATCTCATCATCCATGCTTTCCTGTAAATCGACATTAATATCTGTGCCACCCATTGTAACAAGGTACGAACGGTTTAAATTAAAATTGTTTTCTTTTTTCCATTTGATAAATCGGGTTGCATGTAAGATATGATAAATATCTGCATCCGCATGATACCATTGATCGTCTTCCAGGTATGGAATAACAGACGTATTGATATTTTTATGTTGTAAAAAGTGAACAAGACGCTTAATCGTTGTTGAATTCCCTCTAGGCGCATTAAAATATGGAGCAAAGAATTGAATATACATACCGGCCACCTTAACAATTAATATTAAAAATTAAACCCATAAGCCTTAACCTCTACCTTTACAATTTTATCTACTGCTTCCTTTGGTATTTCTGGATATGATAAATCAAATCCTGCTTCTCCACTAGGATTTAGCCCGATATCAACTGAACCAGTTAATACTCCAACGAGCTTTCCAGCTCCATCAAATAATCCTGCTGCGAGTCGGATATCATCTTGCTTAACTTTGGTCGTATTTTTTACCATACCCGTAACCTTGTACGGAATATACTGATCCCCCTTGATGCCTTGAACTGCCGATGTTTCAAGAATGGTTGGATCATCACTGGTTTGATCAAAACCAAAATTGTAGCCTGTTTCTTTGAAATTATTAGCATCAGTTTGACCATCTAAAATTGTACTTTCACCAACAAAAGCAGTTTCTCCTGGTTGAACAATTTCCGGGACAGAATAAATCATCGTACTCGTCCCAAGAACCGAACCATCATTCCCTTTATAGGTCATTTGTGTTTCACCAATATCAACAGGAACATTTCCTGTATTTTTATATACAGCAGCTGAATGCACCCACACGCTACCAATAGAGTCAACCCAAGCACCACTTGTTTGATCAACGATTTCTAACTTTGCTTCTTCTTTCTTTTCATCCTTATCTTCTTTTCCGTTTTTCACTGCTTCGGTTTCATTTGTCTTATTGTTATCCTCTGAAGAACCAGCATATTCATTATTACAGCCAACCGTAACCAACAGGAATACTAGAAGAATTAGCGAGAAAGCCTTTTTCATCATTTTTAACATCTCCCTTTTGAAAATTTAGACTGCCTACTGCTCTATATCTTTTAATGCATCTGGATAGACAGCCTCACTTAATACTTCACCCGTTGCTCCGTCTATAACGGAAATGTTAACTTTTACATCTTCGGAATCAATGCCTTTAAAAAACTGATAATACATACCGGACACCCCAAGTCCGAACACCATTAACCCATCAAAGCTATTTTCATAAGCCGGTTTATCCACTGTTACAGTAAACTCTGAAAACGATTTGTTGTAAGTAATATCTTGAATTGAAGCTAATTCTTCATCATTTTTCATATCTGTAATGTTTTTAGTCAGCTCTGCTTCAATTTCCTTCATCATTTCATTATGCTTTAATTTAGACATCTTGTATGTGACCGAGCCATCTTCGTTTTTCGTAACCTTAACTCCTTTGGCTTCAGCTTTTGCAATATCATTTCCGGCCTCTTCACCCTCAAACATGGAAGCCGGTAGAGTAATCTCGACATTCAGCAGTCCTTTATCAACTTGGATAGCTTCGCTTTTATCTTCTTTTTTAGTATCATCACTTGATTTATCCGAAGCTGCTTTTTCAGTTGACGAGCAAGCTGAAAGTCCTAACAACACAAAAGTTAGTAACACCAGTAGGTATTTTTTCATCCTAACCTCTCCTTGAAAATAGATTTTTTGAACGCAACGATTTTTATTACGACCAAAACTTCATCAATAACCCATATTTTACAGATTAATTGGATCTAACCCATCCTTTATTTAGGAAGGGTCCAGTTATGTTCTTAATATTTTACTTTTATTAAAAGCATGCAAAATACCCTCACCATTTTCAGTGAGGGGAAGACAATTACTGTGCTTATCCATGATATTTTTTATATAATTTTTCTGCTTCTTCCTTCATCCGTTCAACTAATGATGGTGGTGTTAACACTTTGGCTTCACATCCCCAGGTTAACAGCCATTTTACTAGCCCATCACTTGTAATTGCTTGCGTGGAAATTCTGAATGAATTTTCTCCAACTTGCCTAATGGAAACGCCTCGTCCAAAGTGATCGATCACGACATTGATCAGACCTGCATCAAATTCAATTTCGACTAAATGCTCTTCACCTGAGTACATATGAAACAGCTTTTCCGTATATTTATTTTTATTAAAATCGGGATCAGGTTGAAACTTTTCCTCGGTTGCCGTAACATTTCTCATTCGGTCGACTCGGTAATGGCGTATTTCTTCCTCTGGTAAATATTCCCCGATTAAATAGTAAAAATCATGATTCCATACAAGGGCATAAGGTTTTACAGAATAATAATCCCCGTTGCGACTTAATTTGAACTTCTTATTTAGGTCGTATTTTCCGTATTGAAACCGAATGGTTTGCAAGTTTGAAATGGCTATATGTAACTCATGAATACTATATTTTATCTGTTGATTTTCGTTTTTTGCATTTTCAGGAAGGTAAATACGATTCGTTAATTGCTGGGCCTGATTTTCACTCGTTAACTGGTTTATTTTATTAACTAAACTTTCTGTTTCAGCATTTGAGATAAACTTTGCGGCTGAAACCGCATCAACAAGCATACGCAATTCATGTATTTCAAATAACCTATCCTGGTGGCTATATTTCTTTTCGAGTCCTTCTTTTTCTTGATTAACCGTAACATTGAACAACAACGAATCTTCTAATTCCTTTAAATCATCACGAATCGCTTTTTTACCTGCATGGATCTTGTATTCTTGATAAAATTTATCAAGGATTTCATCTAATGTAAGTTGTCTTTCCTGATCGGTGTATTTAGACATTAGATTTTGTAATTTGAGGAGACGCTGTTTGGAGGAGAGTTTAAGCTCTTTACTCAATATGATCAACTCCGTTTATATAGTAGAATAAACAGTTTCATGTCACAAATCAGTGAATAAATATTAGGTCATTAATATTTTGGGGTTATGATAAACCTCGAGATTAAAAGTAGTGCAAGGAATACAGAACAGCTGAAACTTGTATTATTACTTGTAATGAAATTAGATTGGATTTCCTGTATTCCAACTAAACCATTTAATCCATATGAAACGATAAATCCAATTAAAGAAAAGCATGTTAGATAATTAGCAAAAAGTAATCTATTATTTGGTTTACTAGCTTTTTGGATACGTATTGTATGTTGAATCTGTTTAATTAAGCCGTAAATTAAACCAATAATAAAAATACCAACAACCACAAAACCTATTTTATCATTCAATCATTACACCCGCTTTTCCGTTCAATCCCGCTTTAGTAATAAGTATCAAAAGCGATACCCCGAAAATGAAGTATCGCTTTTGTTTCATTAAGGATTTCGATTTCAATCAAAATGTATCCATTCTATAAAAAACCACCGTTATCTTGATGATTATTTTTCAAATTGTGCATATACGACTCTGTATAAATTCTTTCTGATTCTGATACATGCTTGGCGTTTTCTTCAGGGTTAAGATAAATCCCCCTTTTTTTATACCAAAGATCGACTAAGAATCCAAAAGATAAAAGTCCTCCAATCCCAATTAGCCACCACATAAGCAACCCACCTTAAAGGAGAATATTTCCTTATTTTCACTACTATTCTACTACAGCAAGAGGCATTTTCCTATAATTTCCTTTGATGATTATTAAATCTATTTAAGTGATTCGGTTTGACCTAGTGCAAAGGGTGTTTGAACAAGCCGAGCCACATCTTGTTTTGGTGGCAATGTTTGAGGATATGGAAGTGTAAATTAAAAACGGAAAACAGAAGTAAATTTTATCCAATTATGAGATTTGTACCTGGGGGTTAATTATTATGAAAGTCTCTAAGGGACAACGATCGTGGTTTAGATTCTTTAATAAGATTGCTGTTCCCTTCCCACCTGAGAAGGGAACGGTATTTCTCAAAATGTAAAAGTTAGTGACTACGCTAAGGATTTGATTCTCTCCATATCGCCAGCTAAATAGGTTTCGATGCCTCTTTGTTCCTTCTGAGCAACCAGAAACATTGCAGCAGCAACTGTCTTCGCTTCTATTCCCATTTGACTCCTTAATTGATTACCTACTATAGACCCTAAACCACGAACAATATCAATAGCTATTTTTTCGAACAAGCGAAACTCGCTACGTTTCCCTAATAGCAGAGGAGGTTGGAAAATAGACATAGCTTCATACGGAATTCCTTTTAGTTTCTCCTCTAGTTCCCCCTTCATCTTTGGGTACCACAAACGTGAATTTTTATTTGCTTGAAAAGAACTTACAATTAGAAAGTGCTTAGCACCTTTCTCCTTTGCCAATTCAGCAATAGCAATCGGGTATTCTACGTCAATTCGATACATCGCTTCTTTTGTCTTAGCCTTTTTGATTGTTGTTCCCAATGTACAAAACACGTCATCAACAGTAAAGTACTGCTCGACTTCTTCCAGTCGCTCAAAATCACAAATTACCTCAATAAGATTAGGATGTTTAACTTCAAGTGGTCTCCTAACTAAAGCATAAATTTTTTCATATTTTTGACTATTGATTAAGATATGCAGTAATTCATTTCCTACCAAACCAGTAGCTCCCGCTATCAGTGCGGATTTCTTATTCATCTTGTTTTCACCCTTTAAGATTGTTAGTTTTTTAACCAATAGGTATGTTAAATTAAAAGGATTTTCTCCACTATAAAGAATAGACTTTCAGTTCAACAAAGTAAAATTTGATGACAGTAATCCTATTTTAGAAATGAAAAATGCTAAAAGCAGTGCGATTTCGGGGTGAAATCCACTGCTTTTATACTCGAACTTATATAAGCTGTTTCATATATCGCTACTCTTAACGAGAAGAACTTTGTTCACTTTATATTCTAACTCTTTCGGTTTCTTCACAAACTAAGATTATGCACTCATCCCCATAATAGCCCCAGTAAAAAATGGAATAATCCAAATCAACCAAACCACTAAGCTTAGTTTATGAAAGCGCATTTGAGCTTTTCGGTTGTTTGCAATGATTACAATGGATGCCCATACAACATGAAATAACATTAATAATATCGCAAGCGCTCCAGTAATACCGTGTAAATTAAATACAAAACCGCTTTCATTGATACTCATCAACGTTGTTCCAACAGTATCAAAGATAAGACCTAACCAAAAGATTAATAAGTGCCATTTTTTCAAGCTACCCTGCTGTTTTTCACTCCAGACACCAATCGTGTATAATACAAAAGCCAAATTTATAGTTATGATTGCATAAAGAAGCATCGTGTATTTTCTCCTCTCATTCTGTATATGCGCTCAATATTTCTATATATATTATTGGCTTTTAATTAAAAATCCCAATTAAAATTATCTTAAATTTTTCTTAATTTATTTGATTTTGCTATATGTTTATATAATAAAATAGACTAGCTCCACACTTGGAGACTAGTCTATTTTTTCAATATTGATTATGTTTTAAAAGAAGTCTTACCAGGCTCTACTCCTTATTAGGGATTTCACAGCCATCGTCATCACAGACTGCTCCGTCCTGGTTGTTTAAAACGACGATTTCATCCTCTGCGATGATTTTTTTCAAAGCCTGAACAAACACCTCTGTTGGTTGGGCGCCAGTCAAAGCGTATTTTTTATTAATAAGGAAGAACGGTACAGCTGAAATGCCATACTGTTTCGCTGCTTGCAAATCTGCTCGGACAGCATCGGCCATCTCATCACTTTCCAGCATGTTTTCAACAGCATCTCGGTTCAATCCGACTTCCACTGCCAACTCTGTTAGAGTTTTATGATCTCCAATATGTTTGGACTCGGTAAAATAGGCGCGTAAAATCCGCTCGGTCATTTCTTTCATTAAACCTTGTGTTTTTGCGTACATGGTTAAACGATGAGCATCAAACGTGTTCGTCAAAATTAGAGTATCCATTTGATAATCCAATCCAATTTCCTTTGCCGTTTGTACCAATCTATCGTTACTTTCTTTAGCTTGAGCAATGCTCATTCCGTATTTCTTCGCTAACATTTCGTATACATTTTCTTTTATATCCCGACCCGCTGTCGGATCCAATTCGAAGCATCTGTATGTCACTTCAACTGGATGATCAATCTGCTTTAATGCGTCCTCCAGACGCCTTTTGCCAATATAGCAAAATGGTCAAGCAAAATCAGTCCACATTTCAATATGCACGTTTATCCCTCCTGATGTTTAATCCTCTTTAGTATAGGGGTAACGTTTGAAATTTACACGTGATATGCTTTGATGCCAATATTCTATCGGTTTCCTGAACGCCGAATATTCAAGACTGGCATTTTCCAATCCATCAGTAGTTAGTTTTTGTTTCCCCCACCAATTTGAAACATAGACTAGGTTTCAGCTTACACCAAGCCGAGCAAAACATTTTGCTATCCAGAGAATTTCCTCGTAAGAAAGAATTTCCTGACAGGCCAGGGGTTGAACACCGCTGTTCGGCATACAGTACTTACACCGTTACACCGTAGGTCACATCTGTCTGTCACCGAAATCCGCAAATAATTTATTTTTCTGTTATACGCATCCATCATCATATTATGTCGCCATCCCTGTAAAATTTGCCGCACTTTCCTTCGGTTCTAAATAAATTGTACTTCTCTATAATTATTATTTATAAATTCCATGAACCGAACAGCTGTCTGATTTTTCTATACCTATTTCATCCCAAGTACCCCTAAGTCCGTCATAGTTGAGCATACGTCCGTAAAGAGGCTCGCCGATTCCTAACAGAAGTTTTATACACTCGTTTGCCTGCATGCAGCCAATGACTCCTGCTGTAACGCCCAAAACAGGGATTGGTGTTTTCGGGATTACATTGTCAAAACCGATACAAGACAGGCAAGCGCATTCTCTTCCAATATCCATTACATATCCAGAAAAACCATAAACACCGCCTTCGACTAGCGGTATGTCCAGTTTCATACAAGTTCGGGCGACCGTTATTCTTGTCGCTAGATTATCAACACAATCTACTACCACATCTGAACCAGCGATATATTCTTCTGCGTTATCCGTATTCAGTCTGTCATTGATTAGAACTAATTTTACGTTCGGATTTAGCTTAGACAATTTTTCTTTTGCTGATTGAGTTTTTAGCTTTGCCACGTCCTCTGTGTTATGTAAAAACTGCCAGTTCAGATTAGATTCCGATACGATATCATCATCAAAGATTCGAATCGTTCCGACTCCAGCACTGGTGAGATAGGTAAGGACAGGAGAACCAAGCCCTCCTGTACCAATAACCGTAACCGTACTTTGCTCCAGTTTTTTCTGCCCTTCCTGCCCGATTTGAGGGATTATCAATTGTCTTTCGTATCTCACATCAGCCACCTCCTCACATAATCCAATACTAGTAAACTATTCATTTTGTTTCTCTCGTACTTTATTTTTTAGCCAAAAGCATAATTCATCTAATCCCAAGTCTTGAGTACAGGATGTTTCAAAAATGATGGCTTTTTCGTTAAGTGATCTTACACTTTTATAAAATTCATCTATATCGAAGTTGGTATACTTAACCAAGTCAATTTTGTTTAAAATGACAACTCCTGACTTTTCAAAGGCCAAAGGACATTTCAGAGGCTTATAAGTCCCCTCGGTTGTACTAATTACCGTTACTTTGATATCTTCACCAATATCAAATTCGGCAGGGCAAACCAAATTGCCAACATTCTCTACAATCAACAGTTCGATCGCATTAAGATTGAGGTTATCCATAGCATTCCGAATCATGTTAGCATCGAGATGGCAGGCTCCTCCAGGTGTTGATTTGAACAACAGGCACCCCCTTCACTTCAATTCTTTGGGTATCCAAACTCGTATAGGGATCTCCTTCAATGACAGCTATTTTAATATCCGCTTTTAACATGGATATAACTTTCTCAAGGATCGTTGTTTTACCTGAACCTGGTGAGCTCATCACGTTTAGTACATAAATCTTCTTTTCATCAAGCTTCTTTCTATTTAGGGAATGAATCTCATCGTTTGCTTTTAGAATTTTGGTTACAACTTTTATCTCACTCATCGTTTATTCTCCTCATTTGCAATAATAAAAGTGTATTCCCCTGTATAGAGCTATCATTTTATAACATTGAACGGTTCATATAGGCAATGCTACAGGCCCCTTCATTTGTAACCATACAAGGTCCTGCTGGATTCGTTGGTGTGCATTCTTTTCCAAAATTAGGACACATTTGAGGTTTCATCCCTTTAAGTACCTCACCGCATAGGCAGTTTTGTCTTTTTGTCTCTACCATATCAGGTAGCTGTATATCAAATTTAGCTTCGGCGTCAAATCTGCTGTATTCACTTTTAAGTACTAGGCGGGACTGAGGTAACGTCCCCACACCTCTCCAACTTGCATCTTTAAGAGTAAAAGTTTCATTTATTAAGTTTTGTGCAAGGATATTCCCTTTTTCTTTTACGACACGATCATATTGATTCATTAGGACACACTCGTTTTTACCATAATGGACCATTGCCTGCAGTATGGCCTCTAAAACGTCAACTGGTTCAAACCCGCTTATCACACAAGGGATTCCATATTGTTTTACAATTGTTTCAAAAGGAGTTGTTCCTGTAACCATTGCTACGTGTCCAGGGACAGAGCAATATATCCATTTTTGAATTCAAAACTACATATTCCATTGCAGGAGGGGTGATCCGATGGGAAGAAATAATCGAGAAGTTTTCTATATTACCGGCCTCCTGAATAATTGCGGCTGTACCTGGGGCGGTCGTTTCAAAGCCTACCGCGAAATGGACCACCTCAGTTTTTGTTGTTTTTGCTATATTAAGAGCCTGCGAGATATCACAGACCATTCTCACGTCAATCCCCTCAAGCCTTAATTGTTCCAAAGAGCCCCATCTTGTTGGCACCCTTAATAAGTCCCCATAGGTTGTAAGAATAATATTTTTTCTTTTTGCCAGATTCAACCCGATAGCAATCTCTTCCTCAGGCGTAACGCAAACAGGGCAACCAGGACCGCTGATTAATTGTATATTGGCAGGCAAAAGATCGCGCAGGGCGTATTGTACAATGGTATTTTCATGGGTACCGCAAAAATTCATGATCTTTAATTCCCGCTCATGAAGTCTTTTATTTTCTTTTTCAATGGCATCTAGCAGCTGTCTTGCATAAGCATCTGTAGCAACCACATCACGATACATCTTTTGAGGATCTTTGAGTATTTCGGTTGCAAAGCCTGCATGAACAACAACCGTATCACCTATACCGACCTTTGGAAGCAGCGCAACTGAAACTTCCTTCAACGCTCCCCTGAAACTGACTATTGCACTTTTTCCCATGAGTTCTGTAATTTTCCCGAAAGCCGCTACACACATTTTTATCACCTTCACTGAATATGTAAGTTTACTCTACATCCAAACTTTCAATATATAATTCTTTCCAGGCAATGATTTGAAAACTTTTCTTTCCACAAATATCACATTCAGAAAATGGAATCTTCGTTTCGTATTCATTCCCGCATATTCGGCACCGTACTTTAACCGGAACGCGCTCAATAACAAGACTTGCTCCTTCTACAGGTGTTGCCTGAACATAGATCTCAAAGCAGGATTTCATGGTCATATCTTCTACGCCGGTCAGTTCCCCTACGATAAGTTTGACTTCTTTCACCTTTTTAACGCCATACTCTTTAATTTTTTCACTTATTACATCATAAATGCTTCTTACCATTGCCAGCTCATGCAACTTGCGGTACCTCCTTCTAGAAAAAATCGATGTTTTTTATCTCTCGGTACAGGAAATGCACGGGTCAATACTGCCTATTACAACAGGAATATCCGCAATCTTACTTCCAGGCAGCATGACATTCAAGGCTTCCCAGTTCGGGTAAGTAGGGACTCTCCACTTGATCCGTTCGGGAATCGCCGTTCCGTTTGTACTTGCGTAATAGATTAATTCACCCCTAGGAGCTTCCGATTTTGCAATTGCTTCACCTTCGGGAATATCCGGCATATAATCCAAGCAGGTTGGACCGTTAGTCATCTGCTTTATACACTGCTCAACGATATGAATAGATTCAACAACCTCTTCCAGCCTTACCATAAATCTAGAATAGACATCGCCATTTTCCCTTGTCACTGCATTTACCTTTAATTTGTCATAAGCTGCATAAGGATTGTCCACCCTCACATCATATCCAAGACCCGAAGCTCTCGCGACTGGCCCAACGATGCCATATAGCATGGCTTTATCCTTAGGAAGGATGCCGATGCCTTCAGTTCTGCGGCGAATCGATGCATTAGACTTGCAGATTCCCGTAATTTCTTCAAGCGGTTTTTTTAAATCATCCAGCGTTTTAAGAATATACCTGCCTTGCTCGTCAGAAATATCATATCTAACCCCGCCTATACTATTGACGGATAAATTCATTCTATTACCGAAAATCGATTCTTTTAGATCCTGCATCGTCTCTCTAAGCTCCATTGCATGCATAAACAGAGAATCGAAACCGATTATATGCGGAATCAAGCCAATATTGAAAAGATGGGATGAAATTCGTTTAATTTCATCGGCAATGGTTCTTAAATACTCGGCTCTTACCTGGAATCTCAATTCCAGCAATTTGTTCAATTGCCATACAATAGGTAAATGGGTGGTTATTAGAACAAAGCGAACAAACTCTTTCAGTGAGCGTTAGGTTCTGGTAAAAATTCCTCTGCATTGCTAGGAATTCAATTCCGCGATGGACATGGCCGGCATTTATATCAAGACCGACAACCGTCTCGCCCTCCACCTGCAGTTTGAAATAAATGGGTTCTTCCAGGACTACGTGTACCGGACCAATAGGAATAGTGTAGCTACTCACCGATTTTCGCTCCCTTACTGTCAGACTTCATTATTTTTTCCCACAACGTATTGGTGCTTGCGCCCGTCATTGCTTCAGACAGTGGGATCATAGTGTGATCTGTCATGTATATGTTTTCTTCCAAAAATAGTCTTTTGGAATTAGGATGGCCATCTAGTTTGATGTTGTATAGTTCATGCATTTCCCGCTCATGCCAGTCTGCGCTTTTCAGAACAGGGGTTATAGATTTTACTGTTCTATCCATATCCGGCAACGTTATACGAACAGTAAAATTTACTCCCTCAAAAAAGAAGTGATAATTGATAATCAAGTTGACCGATTTTTCTTTTACTAACTCCTCACCTGGCGCATTGTCGGCGATAATGGCTGGAGTATTTAATGGGGTAATTGTCATGACTCTTCCTTTAAAACTAGCAATTAACATTGCAACCTTATAGATATCGTCGTGGTCAACAAGCACGCACCATCCGCATACAACGCCTTTTTTATTAACATCCCATTTCAAATCTAATCTCCCGCCTAATTCCAGGTTGATTTCCATACTAAAATTATTGATGACTTCTTCTGTCAACATTTAATGGCACCACCTTCCCATACGGCTTTTCTGCGGCAGTTCTCACACATTTTGGTCAGTCCTTTCTGGTCACCGTCTTTTCCATATAACTTCTCGATTAAATAAGAAGGAAACGGTATGATCGGTTCACCGCAGCGTGTACACGGTTGTTTTTTAACCAAAGTTCTTTCGGTGTAGTTGTATTTATCCTTTTGCGAATGCGCTGTATGGTAATCATTGGTTAATCGAATTGCCTTTGTGGGGCAGTAATGTTCGCATAACCCGCAAAATGTGCAGGTGTTGTGCCATACTACAAAGTCTATGCCTTGTTTATCGTCGGACTCCTGTATTCTTATGGCACCCCCTGCACAGACATACTCGCACATATGGCATGCCACACAAGCCACCGGGTTATGTTTGATTTTTCCTCTCAGTTTTTCCAGGTGCAGGTGAATCTTCAAAGGGGTATTTAATAGTAGACGGACCTTTAATGATATTTTGTAAAATCATTTTCAACGTTTTACTCATGTATATCCCCCCTAGAACCTGGTCTTCCATATTTCAACTGCCATTGCAACTCCATCGATAATGGCCTGAGGTCGAGGGGGACAGCCTGGTACATTCACATCCACCGGAATGTACTCATCCAATGGCTTTTCAATAGCATAACTATCCCTAAAAACGCCTCCCGATATAGGACAAATACCGACTGCAACAACAACCTTCGGATTCGGTACTTCATCATAAACACGTAAAACCTTCTCCTTCACAACCGCTGTAACCAGGTCCCGATATTAGTACAATGTCCGCATGCTTCGGGCTGCCGCAATACTTGCACCCAAGACGTTCAATATCGTACCAGGGAATCAGGGCGGTTGTTGCCATTTCCACATCGCATCCGTTACATGAGCCGGCATTGATTCTGTAAATCCAAGGAGACTTTTTCACAATTTTTTGAAGTAATTCTGACATAAAAATTATTCCCTTCAAAAGGTTAAATTTAGAAAAAAAGCATCGTTAATACGAGACTGATTACAGCCAAAACGGTCGGAAATAAAAGGTAGAACTTGAATGCCTGATCCATCCGCATTCTGGCTCTTGTAGCGCGAATCAGTGTAATTGTAAAAAAAGTTATAACGATGCATTTAAAAATGAACCATAACAGATTTAACAGCCAACTGTTCCCAATTCCTGAAGGAAAGAACAGAGCGATTGACAAGGCAGACAATACTAGAATCTTCAAGCCGCCAGTAAGTTTAAACATGGCCAGTCCCATTCCTGAATACTCTAGAAGAGGCCCTTCGGTAATTTCCGTCTCCGCTTCAGGTATGTCAAAGGGCACAACTCCGATTGTACCAGGATGCAGCACATAAAGGCCAAGAAGGCCGGCAACATCGGCCAATCAAAAAGCAAGGATCCATTACTGAGCTGGAAATCCAAGATCCTGCTTAGCGAAAACTCGGCCATTCCTCCACTTGCCATTCCGACCCTCATTCCAATTGTCAGGAAAACAATCACTAAAGGTATTTCATAAGCCAGCATAATGGTCATTTCTCGAGAAAGTCCCACAGAACTGTAAGGTGACCCTGAAGCTGACGCCCCGACCATCATGGCCAGTGCTGGCGCTGACAGCAAATACAATAACACCAACAGGTCTCCAGATTGATAAAGTCCGGAGTAAATTCCTGTAACAGGAATGATGGCAATCGCCGCTAGCATACCAGCAAAGCCCATCAACGGAGCAAACCTAAAAGCAGTAAAGTTGGCCGTTACAGGTACTAAAATTTCCTTTCGCGAAAGTTTTATCGTATCAAAAAACGGCTGGAAAATTGGCGGGCCTACCCGTCTTTGAAGGCGAGCATAAATTTTTCGGTCAACACCAGTAAGAAACAAACCAAAGACAATGGCAAAAAGGCCGCCCGGAAAGATCAATATATTAAAAAGTAGTTTTACAATATCCATTAGTCCTCTTCCTCCTCGCCATTACCAAAAACAGGTACGATCACCTGGTGGTGTAATTTCTTCACCAGCTTTGTAGGAGTTTCATACAAGTTTTGTGACGAGACATTGATTTTATCTGCATCAATGTCTGATACACCGCAAGTATAAGCGTTGGTATATCGTATTTTTTTGTTTCCGGAGAAGAGGAGTGCCAAACCAACAATCAACGCCAAAAGTAAGGTCATTGTGATGATGCCAACCTGCCAAACCCCAATCGGCGTATCAATCCGAAACAAAGTAAAGGACGGTTGGGCGAAACCTGCTATCGATAACACTTTTGATATGACCATTAGCGGTAATCCTGGCATGATGCCGAAAACAATACTGATGACAGATAATACTCCCATCGGAACCAGCATCGTCCATGATGCTTCTTTGACATGTTCTGAATTGTGTGAAGGAATACCAAAGAAAGCAGAATGCATAAATTTCAAAAAATATGCCATCGTCAAAACGCTTCCCACAAGTGATAGGATCGCAAGGAATACCTCGCCCTTTTCCATTGCCGCCTCATAAACAATCCACTTGGACGTAAATCCGCTGAAAGGAGGTATACCTGCCAAGGACATGGCCCCTACCATAAAAAACGTTAATGTTGCCGGCATTTTTCTGCCAAGACCGCTGACGTCGTCCAGATTTTTGATATGGGCTTGCACCATAATGGCACCAGCAGCTAGGAAAAGAAGATCTTTGAAAAACATATGGTTGACAAAATGCAGCATAGCACCGGTAAGTCCAAGCGTTGAACCTAGGCTTAAACCAAGGATGATATAACAAATCTGGCTGACGGTACTGTAAATCAGCATTCTTTTTATTCCCCTTTGTACAAGCGCCATTGCACTCGCGCCTACAATAGACAGACCAGCAATCCATGACACGATGTACATTAAAACAGAACTATTAAAGACCATTCCAAGGCGACCTACTACAACAGCGCCTCCCATGATAAAGAACAGCTTGATTAGACTATATGGCGCGCACTTTAAAAGTACGGAAGAAATATATCCGCTAACAGGTGTCGGCGCGGTTGAAGGGTGCATCTGATAGTCAATCCGGAAAGGCAGGACCGCAGCTTTCATAAGAAAACCAATTGTGATCAAGGTCAAGCCCAATCCTGCTGAACCTAGATCTATTCCTTTCAAACGTTCCATTAGCACACTCATGTCAAAGGCCCCTGTCTTGGCAGTTAAAATGAGTATCCCTAAAAATGCAATACTAGCGCCTATATAGTTAAATAAGAAATATTTGAAGCCTTCTTTTAACGCAGCCTTCGTCTCCTCGTGGATGATTGAAAAATACAACGTCCAGCTGCTCATAATCTCCCAGTAAATAAAGAAGGAGAAGAAATCCTTGCTTGTCGCAACTCCAATTAACCCGCCTATCATCATTAAGAAAAACATGTAATAGCGGTTCTGGGCATGTCCGTGTGCCTCCATATATCCTAATGAGTACAGCATATTAAGCAGGCCTACAAAGGCTATCAGCACTGCAAAACTTAATGAGTAAATATCCAACTTTGTATGTAAAACAGCAATAGCAGCAAGTGTTACCGACATCACAACTACAGATATCCAGCCTGCAACTTTCGGGGAACGTTTACCCAAAAAGTACGATAGCAAACTGCCAAGCATTGGGATGATGATGAACACAGGCCAGCTCACCTGAATCTGCGGGACCGCGGTTACCGTTAATCCGCCGTTAGCCGCAAGAGAATTTGCTGCAGATACAACCAGCTTCAAGGCAAACTGAGGGAACAACCCGTTAAAGAACACCAACCCAGTAAGGAAACCAATTGGAACCAGCATGGTCCAAGATCCTTCCGTTACGGAAGACCCTTCATATTTTTCAAAGAATATCGTTTTGATGAGTCTGATGTAACAAATTGCCCCGAGAATGCTTCCAAACAAGAGGAGAGCGGCGATATACCAGTCGCCGGATTTCACAGCAGCATAGAGCATTAGAAATTTACTGATGAAACCGTTGAACGGAGGCAAACCCATTATGGCAAGAATACCGATAGTCAAGCATCCTGCGGTGAAAGGCATGACCTTTCCGACTCCTTTTAAAGCTGTAATATCTCGGCTTTTCAATTTGTGTACGAGTATACCTACAGCAAGGAACAGCAAGCCTTTCATAATCGCATGATTCAATACGTGGTAAAGGCCGGCAACCATACTTAGATAAGTCCCCAATCCAAGTGTGGCGACAATCTCACCGATCTGCCCCATAGTCGAATAGGCTAGCAGTCGTTTAACATCTTTCTGACGTAAAGCCATTATCTCTCCATATAGGGACGTTATGATTCCTAATATGGCTAGTACTAATCCAGTAGAGGAAAGCTTTCCGGCAGATCCTAATTGAGTCAGTAAACCCACCCCGAAATCAGCAAACAAAATCTTCACAAGCCCATAAACACCTATTTTTGTAAGGACACCAGAAAGAATAGATGATACAGGTGATGGCGCGGCAGGATGGGCTTCAGGCAGCCAGCTGTGCAATGGTACAAGACCAGTTTTAACACCGGTTCCAATAACAACCATACAAATGACTGCAATTAACAGACTTGGCTCTATGAAAGGCAGTTTGTTCGCAACCATTTCCATGTCGAGCGTACCTGCGTTGTGTTGCAGCAATAATATACCAAACTGCATAATATAGGCCCAGGTCGCACACATCATAAAGTACTTAAACCCAGCACGTAAAGCCTTCTCTGTTGGTTCATGAACGATAAGCAGATATGACGCCCAGGTCATCAGTTCCCAGAACACATAGAAATTGCCAAACTTCGTGCTCGTTGCTACCCCGATCAAACTCCCCAAAGTCAATAGCAAAAAGAAAAAGTAACGATTGTTGTGTTTTTCATTCTTAAAATATCCGATCGAATAGATGATCGCCAAAAGGATCATTCCTGATATGATTAGCGTAAAAAATTTGGACAGGTCGTCTATCGTCCCATCCATCCAAACCATACCGACTGTCGCCGCTCCAATACAGACTGAAAGTGTTCCTGTCAGCTTCGGCAAAAAATGACCAACGATGAAAACGATAAAAGCCCCGATATAGGGTACTAATACTGTAATCGGCCATTGTGAATCAAATACTGGTAGTTCAAGCTCAGTTGTTCCAAATAGTGAAGTGGCCAAATGTTCGCTAAACCCAATTAATGGTTCAGGGAACAATGAAGTTAACGCAGTAAGGGTTCCCAGAACCATTACAAACGCGTAACGGATTATATTAAACCTTGCAAATGTCTTTTCCGTCTGAACGGGATTTTGTGCACCCTCCTCTGCTTCAGCAAAACAGATTTGATGGATGACCCTGATAAAATACCATGCTTCCAAAACGCTGCCCACTATTGCGGCGGCTGCATAAAGATATTGACTGGTTTCAATGTAGGAGTATTGTATTAAAAATTTGCTAATCGATCCCTTAAATGGGGAAAGACCCATGACCGAAAAGATCCCAAAAGCAAACATCGTCGCAATGAATGGTGAAGTCCGTCCCATTCCTCTTAATTTCTCAATGTATGGTGATCCGCCGCGCTTTATGATTAGGAAGGCTGAAAGAAAAACTAAGCCCCTCATCAGAAATTGATATTCCAAATGCAGAAACGCCCCAGTTTGCCCGGCAAAAGTGCCGCTGCCGAAACCAAGAAGTATATATCCTACTTCGGCAAGCGAAGAATAGATCAGTAATGCCATTAATTTTTTTGTTTTTGTAACTGCTAATATTTCAAAGAGCAGCAAAATGATTACGCCAAATAATGGCAATGCATTCAAAGTATTTCCCCCTTACTATTAAAAAGTTGGCTCTGTAAAATCGGGCTGTTGATTTCCGCTCCAGGTGCTCGCTTTCCGCGGGGGAGTCTGGGAGCCTCCTCGGCGCCATAACGCCTGTGGGGTCTCCCATGACACCTGCTCCCGCAGGAGTCAAGCGCCTTCCGCTCCAATCAACATTGTGTAAAAAATCAACACTGAGCTTTAACACAACCTTTAAATTAAAAAGGTTGATATGAATCAACCTCCTGCAACAACAGGGAATATAGAAATGACATCCTCCTGTTTTAATTTTGTATGGATCCCCTCACAGTGCTCTATATGCCGTCCATTTACAAGAATGATGATTTCTACACTAAGGTTGTTATTCTCAAATACTTTATCTTCGAATTTTTTACCGTACTTATGACAAAGCTTCTTTAAGAGTTCCTCGAGTGTTTCGCATTGATCCATATTGGTTTCTTTCGTGTGGGTATAATCCCGTATATAGGCAAAAAATTTAATTATCATAAACTATCACCTGAGATTGAAGTTGCTGGCAGGCTTATACGTTACTGTATAAACCTGCCGCACAATATGAGTAAATCATTTACTTATATTCCATAATGTGTTATTTTAAAATAACTCGTACGACTTATCTGTGTGATGATTTGCGGCAAACAATTCTCTTGCACAGGTCGGAAGGTACGACTCTTTTTTATTCAGATCATTTTAAACTGTTGTATTTTCATATGATTCTATCGAAAGCTCATTCTTTTTCGTTTCCGTTGGTACACCTTCTGTATCCCATCCTCTTAAGGAATAGTATTCTGGGAGCATTTTATCCAGCTCGGTAACCTTTCCTTTTGCTGGACCCTCTGTGATTGGTTCATTCAAAAGTCTTGGAGGAAGAGTATCATCTTCCTTTGTAATTCCGAATTCCATATTCATGAGTTTTTCAAGGTTCCATATTCTTTCACCAAGTTGTAGGACCTCTTCATCCGTATAGTTGATACCTGTGGCTGTCCAGGACCATTTCTGAAATCTCAGAGAGACCAATTGCAAACGTAGTAAAGAGACAAATTCCTACAGAATCTACAACAGATGTTAGATCCTGGAAGTTTTTTAGCATCGCAGCCTTTCCTTCGGTCACAAGTGGATCCATCTTTACAGGCAAGCCAAGGATTTCAGGTGATGTCATATACCCGCGAACATGGCAGCCTCCACGGTTAGAAGTAGCATATTCCAGCCCCATTCCCTGTAAGGCGCGTCCGTCGTAAGCTGGCATTTCTAGTTTTTTTACAGTCATTGACAGTTCAGGATGTCCGAATTCTGTAGCCATTCTATGGGAGCCTAATGCAAGCTTGTCTCCGAAACCTTCTCTATAACCGGTCATTCTAGTAAGCTCAACAATTGCATTTGCATCACCAAAGGGTAAATCCCTGCCAATATCATTTTTTGTTGCGTAACCTTTCTCATACAATTCCATTGCACAGGCTATGGTTGAACCCATGGTAATCGGATCCATGCCAAGCTCATTGCAGAGGAAGTTTGCTTCGCATACCTCTTCCAAATTACTTATGCCGCAGTCAGCTCCAAACGACCAGCCAGCTTCATATTCAGGTCCTTCGCCAAAGTTTGTATATTGTGATCTCTCGATTTTCGTGACCCTTCCACAGCCGATCGAACAGTCAAAGCAGCCCCGATTTCTTACGAGATACTTTTCTGCAAGGGCCTCGCCGCTAATATCGTCTGCTTTTTCAAAAACAGATTCCTGCCAGTTCCTGGTTGGAAGTCCTCCCGACTCATTCAAAATATTAACGAGTACCTCTGTTCCATATGTAGGCAATCCGGGTACCAGTTACAGGATTTGCTTTGATTTTGTTCAATGAATCCATGCAAGCATTCAGGAATTCCTTTGGCTTCGCTACGGTAATCGACTTTGTACCTTTTACAACGATTGCCTTCAAGTTTTTGGAACCCATTACCGCTCCAAGTCCTGAGCGTCCGGCGGCTCTATTTAGATCATTCATGATGGTGGCAAACAATACAAGCTTTTCACCGGCAGGTCCAATACAGGCTACTCTTGCATCCTCGTCCGTTTCTTTCAGCAATTCATTAGTAGTAGCAGGAACTTCCTTCCCCCATAGGTGACTCCCATCCCTAAGTTCCATTTGATCATCATTGATATAGAGATAGATTGGCTTTTGAGCTTTCCCTTCAAAAATGATTCCATCGTAACCTGCAAATTTCAGTTCTGGTCCAAAATGTCCGCCTGAGCTGCTTGCTCCAATCGTATCGGACAAAGGAGCTTTTGTTACCACTTCATATCTTCCTGCACAGGTTGCAATTGTACCGGTTAACGGACCGGTCATGAAAATCAGCTTATTTTCAGGACTTAGAGCTCCTACCCTTGGATCTACTTCATTTTGATAGATTTTTGTCCCAAGGCCCCTGCCTCCCAGATAAAGCTTTGCATCCTGCATATTTAGGGGTTCGGTTTTTATTGTTTCATTTGTTAAATCAACGCGGATAATCTTTCCATTCCAACCGTTCATTAACTCTTCACCTCCGCAAACAAATCCTTAAACTTTTCAGCAATGATTCTTTTCTTGTTGATGTTGGCAGTGGATCCATCTACATACTGTATTGCCCCTGATGGACAGACTTTTGCACAATGAGGATCTCCGTCACACAAGTCACATTTCACAATATTTTTTTGGCTTGGGCTGAAGGAAATATTCCCAAGGGGACAAGCACTAATACACATTTTACATACGATACATTTTTCACCATTTGATACTACTGCACCGTTTTCATCTCTCGAAAACGCATTGACGGGACAAACAGTCATACACGCAGCATCTTCACACTGCATACACATGACCAGGTACTGAAATGGCAGCTTCCTCGTAAGCTATGACATTTACAGCTGATTCCCTCGGATTGAATTCTCCTATTTTAATAAAGGAGCAAATCAACTCACAGCTTCTACAATTCGTGCATTTTTCAGGAGAAATCGTTAAAATTTTGCTCATGATTATCCTGGAAACCGCATTAGCGATGCCAGTTACACCTCCTCGAAACGTAATATAGATTACGCTTTCACTATATTCTTTAATATTTTTAAAAACTAACAATTATCTTTAAAAAGTAATCCTATTTTTTTTGTCACGAATTATCCATATCTTAAATATTGACCCTCATAGTACTATAAAGATGTAAATGTATTGAATAAGGAGGTGTTTAAAGGGTGCTGACGAATTTTAACCGAGGTATAGAATTAGCGGACGGGTTGGAAACGGATTATACTAGATTGTTATATTATGATCTTTCTCCAATGAAATGTGATTACAAATCGTATGAATATACAAGGCTATGTACCATACTAGATGGCTGTAAGCATGTTTCAGTAAACAAAGACATTCATTTTACATATAATCCGGGTCAGTTTATTGTGTTACCACCCCACTCGAATGTCCATATGGAAATTGATTGCCCTACAAAGGCATTGGTTTTTGAGCTCAACGACAGCCTATTAAAAAAGGTGACAGAGAAAATAAGTATTGAAATAGATGCAGATTATGACTCTCTTAATGAGGAAAAATTTTTACTTTGTAAAATTAATGACGAGTTCAGAAAATGTTTGAATAAAGTTACCAATGTTTCTGAAAAAGCCGATAAAAATAAAGAATTCCTGATTGATCTTTACGTACAGGAAATGGTTTATCATCTAGTTCAGATTAAAGGGATACAACAGATCATTAATGTTGAACACAATCATCCTATATACCAATCTATCAAGTATATACAGGAGAATATCAGGCAGCCGTTAACCATATGTAAATTGGCGCACGATCTTAATATGTCTGAGGCAAATTTCTGCAATTCTTTCAAAAAGATCATTGGAACGACGCCAAAGGAATATATAACAAACCTGAAACTGACTCACGCTAAGAATTTACTGAAAACTCGGAATGTTACTGAAGTGGCCTACGAACTGGGTTATGAGAATATCTCCTATTTCATTGCACTTTTTAAAAATAAATATGGCATCACACCAAAGCATTATAAAAGTATTGGAAATGTTCCGGTTTTGTATAAATACGAAGAATAATTTATTGCTAAACGTGCAAGGCTTTCGGTTATATAAAAGATTGCCTGTTACTTACAGCAGTGTATATAAAGTTATTCTTTTAGACAAAGTGGATGAAGCCAATCCTCAATGATGATTTTCTCAATACATAAATCCACACATTTTTATGTGTTTTTTTTTGCCCGTTTGCTACTATTTAGGTGTTTTTTTGATAATGAAAAAAAGCCCAGTCCAGATTGGTCTGAGCTAATCAATAATTTAATTACAGAGCAGGTTATTGAACGGACATAGAAGACCCTATTTTGATAAAATAGCCTTTTTGCTAGACTTAAGGGGACACAGGATACCCTATTTATATAAAAACCACTGTATAATGCCAATTTATTAGCAAGTAGAGTATCTGTTGTCCGTTTAGCAGATCAAAACCACACTTTTTGTGAAAATAACGGAACAGATGTCCTCCTCAACCTCATATTTACGAAATCAAAACCCTATGATCCTTTAATTCATATTTTGGCAAATCAGCTAGATTTACCACATGAAAGCTGCTATCCACATAAACAACATGCTGTGGCTTGAATTGTTTTGGAGAGGTGAGACCGGCTGATGCCGATAACGCGAACAATTCTTCCCGTAAAGTAGTCACATAATTAGTCACACGATAGCGTTTTTCCTCTACTACTAACGCTTTTTGAAGCTTTGGATTGGTAGTTGCGACCCCAACAGGGCAATTGCCCGTCGCACATACGCCGGCACTAATACAGCCTGCAGAAATCATGAGTCCTCTTGCGATGACTACGACATCCGCTCCCATCGCTAAGGCAATCGCGATTCGATCAGGAGAAAATAGCTTTCCGCTAGCAAATAATTTAAGTTTATCGCGGACCTGATAACCAGTTAACACGTCTTGGGCAATCATCAATGCAGGCTTAATTGGTAAGCCTACTGAATCCGCCATTGCTTGATAAGTGGCTCCTGTTCCGCCTTCGCCACCATCAATGGCAATGTAATCTGGATATCGTTGATGATAGGCCATATATTGCGCAAACTCTTCAAACGTCTCCTGGCTGCCAATCACCATTTTAATTCCGACCAGGTTTTCCTGATACCGAGCGAATTTTTTCGATAAAATCAAACATCGTATCAAAATCATAAAATTCATCAAAGCGGTTCGCCGAGTTAATCGTTTTCCATGGCTCCACACCGCGAATTTCGGCGATCAGTGGCGTTACTTTCGAACCCTCTAAGTGGCCGCCACGAATTTTTGCACCTTGGCCTAATTTTAGTTCAAACGCTTTAACTTGAGGAATTTGTGCTTTCTTTTGCAGATCCTCCCAAGAGAAAGTTCCGTCTGGATTACGAAAACCAAACTTTGCAGGGCCAATTTGGGCGATGAGATCAACTCCGCTTTTTAAATGAAAAGGAGAGATTCCACCTTCGCCAGTATTCATGAAGGAATATGCATCCTTCAATCCTAATCCTAGGGCTTCAATCGCATTTTCTCCTAATGCCCCATACGACATTCCCGACATGCCAATCGGACTTTTCAACACAAAAGGATATCTGCATGTCTTCTCCCCAATCACAATAGCCTCTTTATCCTTATAAAGCCAAGGCTTCATTTCTGTTTCGATCAATTTTTCATTCATTGGAAAAAATAATTCCTGGTACTCTGTCAGTTTGTTGTGCTTAGTGTTTGGGGCATCGATATACTGCTTCGTATGAATGTATTCTGCATTATCTGCTTCCAAATCGGTTAGCTGCTTCGCAAAGAAAGCATTACGAAGATAAAATTGATTCGGTTGATCAAAGTCTCGTTTACTGCCAAAGGAAATGATGTTTTTCCCATACTTCGCCAATTTCACAATCTGTTGAAAATCTAGTCGGGAAAACGGTTTGCCTTCATGATCTTCATCAAGTATGTATTGCTTAATTTCTGGGGCTATTTGCTCCATAAAATAACGAATCCTGCTGATAACAGGATAATTTCTTCTTATCGCATGCTGCTGTTGGCTGATGTCCATTCGGTGCGTTTTTCGATACAAAATAAAAAAATAGCCAATAATACCAATCACCAAAGCTAAAAGAACAGCAAGTACAATGATAACAATTGAGCTTAATATTTTCATATTCATATCGCCTCTTTTCACCTATTATTTTACCATATTCTGTGATTTCACTCTGATTATGTGTCTTATATTTTATTTATTAACTTTTTAATCTACATCATTATTCTGATTGTTAAGATCAATAAAAAGGTGTCAAGGTAACACTCACCTTGACACCTCTACTATTAACACGTTTAAAGCTAATGACAATTTTTTACTCAAGATTTAATAGTGCATTTGTCTAATCTGCTTGGCTAGATAACTTGGACTGTAAGGAGTGCCCTCCTCTAACCACCATGACAAAATACCAAGGGTTGAGGATGCAAGGATCTCATTCGGTACATTGAACGACCGACCCTGTTCTTTTCGATGTTCATCCCAAAATTCAATAATTTCTAACAAAAGCTTAAACACTCGATTACGGAAGTCCTTGTTCTCCATCATCACTTTGTAGAGCCCAGCCTTCTGATATAACTGGTCCAGGAATAAGTCAAGACGGTTCTGGGATGCTGAAGATTTTGTCTTTAACTGATTTTCCTCGGATAAGGTTTTCATGGTCTTATTTAATTCTTCAAGATTTTCCTCAATCATTTGCTCCATCAAATCATCAATATCTTGATAATGCAAATAGAAGGTTGCTCGATTTAATTCGGCACGATTGGCAATATCCTGGACCGTTAGCTTACTTTTATCACCGTTTTCCTGAATTAATGAAATTAGTGCTTCTGTAAACATTCGTTTTGTCCGTATAATTCGCGGATCCACCTTTTCCTTTTTAGACATTTTATCAACCCTTCGTCTATTATCTTCCACTTATTTGACATCCTATAAAAAAATGTCAATTAGTTTACACTTCATCCAAAATTGTAGATGGCTATTATCATATTTCCTATGTTAGTATTTATTGACACAATATCAACTTATAGACACTCTGTCAATTACAGTTATGAAATGGAAGGAATGTGAAATAGACGATGGATCAACCTGAACAACAAATAAAAAGGGGAGTTCTTCTCTTTGTTCTGCTTTTAGGCTCATTTTTATCGGTATTAAATCAGACGATATTAAACGTGGTTTTACCAGATTTGATGAAGGAATTTGAGGTAACAGCAACTACAGTTCAATGGCTTTCAACTGGCTTCATGCTCGTAAACGGAATTTTAGTCCCAGTGACAGCCTTTTTGATGAAGCGTTTCAGTACACGGCAGCTTTTTATCAGTTCGATGTTATTCCTGTTAATTGGTACCTTCATTAACGCGATCGCCCCAAGCTTTCCTATACTATTAACAGGCCGTTTGATACAAGCGGCAGGTGCCGGAATTATCATGCCTTTACTAATGATGGTCGTTCTTATGGTATTTCCTGCAGAAGGCCGCGGAACAGCAATGGGAACGATTGGCCTTGTTATGATATTCGCACCAGCGATTGGCCCAACCTTAGCGGGGCTCGTGATCGAATTTTTTTCATGGCGCTGGATTTTTATCGGCATGTTCCCATTAGCTTTAATCGTCATACTTCTATCGCTTAAATACCTGGTAAATGTATCTGAGACATCGAAGGCAAAACTCGATATGACAAGCATCCTTCTTTCTACGTTAGGATTCGGCGGGCTACTTTATGGGTTTAGCAGTGCTGGGAATCATGGTTGGGGAAGCACATTCCTGTTGTCTTATTTAAGCGGAGGTCTTATTTTTCTCGGCCTGTTTATTTGGCGGCAGCTACGATCTTCAGACCCGCTGCTAAATCTTATCGTTTTCAATGAAAAAATGTTCACGGTGACAGCCATCATGAATACGTTATTAACGATGGTCATGTATGCAGATATGATTCTGTTGCCCATTTACTTACAGGCAAGTCGGGGATTTTCCGTCCTTGATACGGGCTTATTACTGTTGCCAGGAGCTTTATTAAATGCTGTTATGTCACCTATTTCAGGCCGTTTATTCGATAAATTCGGGGCAAAGCCGCTTGCTCTGATTGGTTTAATTTTAACGATTGCAGCCATCTGGGGCGTGACCGATTTGACTGAAACAACATCTTACAGCTATTTGATGATCCGAACCGTTGTCTTGCGCTTGGGTCTGTCCCTGTTAACGATGCCTATCACGACTGCCGGTCTGAATTCTCTTCCGAAGCAACTCAATGCACATGGGTCAGCCGTTACGAACACAGTTCGTCAGGTAGCAGGAGCGATTGGTACAGCACTAGTCGTCACAATCATGACAACAAGCAGTACGAACTATGCTACAAAGTTGATGCAATCAGGAGATGTCATGTCTAAGGCCGAGCTAATGAAGGAGTCCTCCATCCATGGCGCAAGTGAAGCATATATGTTTATTGCTATTTTAGGAATCCTTGCCTTCATCGTGACACTTTTCATGCCGAGTAAAAAAGCGTTAATTTTAGAAGACAATAAAAAGGCTAAGAGAATAAGCTATAGCCAGGCAAAAGAAGATCATTAAAATAACTAAACCCAGCTTTGAAAATTTATCAAAGCTGGGTTTTGAATTCTATTTTCTACTATTTTGCATTTTCATCCGGTTGATGAATTCCAAATATATTTCCTTCAGGATCTAAATAGTACCCCTGCCACGCCATTCCAGGCAAAGCATATTTAGGCATGGCTTCCTTCCCACCATTGTTAAGAATTTTCGCTTCAGTTGAATCGTAATCTCCCACACCTAACGTACAAACAAATGCATTTATGCTTTGGTTTGATTCCAGTGGCGCACTTTGACGTTGCATGAGGGCACCATTAATTCCAAGCTCATTGTCATTGCCTGTCACTGCACCAAAGTATGGTGTTCCTGCATATTCGCTCCAATCCTGAAATGACCAACCAAAAACTTCTCCATAAAACCTCTTAGCCCGCTCCATATCATTTACATGAATTTCGAAATGAATAACTCTACCCATGCTTACCTCCTATTAAAGAAATATTGGCTATACCAATATTCACTAAATTCCTATATATTTCCTCTCTATTATAGTGATCAGGATGGAAATATATACAAATCCAAAAAAATAGATCGGATATCATTGTGAAAACAACTTATTCTATAAAACTGGTTTCTTGGTATCATTCCAAACAGGTGGTCTTTTTTCAAGGAATGCTCGAATTCCTTCTTGGGCATCAGGATGTTTGGTGTTAAGCGCAATTACTTCTGTTGCATAATTGAGTGCTTGGAAATCTTCCATATTAATTTGTTGGTAAAATTGTCTCTTGCCTAATTCAATAATATTTAAGCTTTGCTTAGTTACCTGTTTCGCTAATCTTTCTGTTTCTTCATCTAACTGTTCCACAGGGACCACTTTATTTACTAAGCCATGCTGTAAAGCTTCGTCTGCAGTCATAAAGTTCCCTGTGAATAATAGTTCTACCGCCTTTTTACGCCCAATATTTCTGCTTAAAAATACAGCTGGTGTGCTGCAAAACAAACCACTATTAATCCCAGGAGTAGCAAATTTCGCTTCATCACTGGCAATCGCCATATCACTGGCAGCAACTAGTTGGCATCCTGCTGCAACAGCCGCTTTTCGGACTTTTGAAATCACAAGCTGAGGAATGTCTCGCATCGTCCGCATCACAGTTTGACAGGTTTGAAACAGCTTTAACACTTCATTTTCCGTTTTTGCCTCAATCTCTCTTAAACTATGCCCGGCACAAAATACTTTATCTGAGCCTTCAATAACAACTACCTTCACTTCTCTTTTTTCCCCGATTTTTGTTAACAGCTCGTCCATTTCCTGAAGGAGTTTCATCGATAAAGTATTAAATTCAGCTGGATTTTCTAAAGTGATATAAGCAATATCCTCAGTTTGTCGAAAAGATAAAAATTCCATTTCCCCACTCCTTTGCCATATTTATTCACACTAATTATAGTTTGAATGTTCTGTTAATTAAGATCAAGCAGGAAAAAGAACTATTTTTGATACATAGGGATGGCTCTAGCGGATTTCACATTTTATTGTTTTTTTTATAATAGTCCACCGCTTTTTGATAATCCTCCGGCGTATCCACATCCATTAGAACCCCGGATCGTCAACAGTTACGTATTTCTTTTCATAATTGTTAAGGACCATACGCAAATTACTATCTGGATTCGTATCTAAAATATTTTGCTTCACTTCACTTGTTAATTTAATTGGATGGCCACCTTTAAAATTGAAGCTAGGAATGACAAAATTCCCTTGTTCTTCAGCTAAAAGCTGAACTGTCTTTTTTTTGACAAGAGGACAATCACCTGGGGTAATAAAGAAGGTCGATTCCTTTACTTTTGAACATCCCTTTTGAATCGAATTAAACATTCCCTGGTCAAAGTTTTCATTATAAACAAACTCCAGTTGAAACGAATAGATATCTTTCTTGTGAATTTTTGTGACTTCAGCTTGAATGATATTGGCCTGATACCCACCGACTACGATGACCTTGCTGCATATTCTTTCAAATTTTGAAAGAGTATGCTCCAACACGGTCATTTGCCCTAGTGGTAAAGTCATCTTAAAGGCATTTGCTCGACTGGAATATCCGGCAGCTAAGATAATGGCTTCCAGTTTGGTCACCTCCATGGATCGGACTTGACTTAGTTAGGTTTATTATTTTATTAAAAAACTGGTGTCCATTTTTAGAAAAGGAAAAACTGGTCCTGCTGACAGCTCATCAAGAATTATAATTTTGAACGATTCATCTTCATATATTTATAAAGCTCATTGTCCGACCACATCGTTTTCTTTTGCAAGGCGATACAGTACGATGCTAGTAGAAAAGGACCTTCTGAATTCGACTGAAAACACATTCCTCTTTGTTCGAGATCAGCCAATTTAGAAACAATCCCATCGTAATTATGACGGTAAATAGAATCTGCTTCTGCTTTTAATTCAGATACGGTATGAACTAACCCATATTTTTCAAGAGAATGGCTTATATTTTCATCAATGTCGAATGTGCAGGAAAATAGAAGTGAAATTTCATCTTTAGTGAAGAGTTCTAAGGAGCCAAAAACCTCCTTTACTACTTTCTCTAATTCAGCAATCAGCTTGAATTCTTTTTTCTAGGTAACAGCGCTTTTACAATGCTAGCATAATACCAATGCTGGTCACGTCTTCCACGTTTAAAGCGTCCCCATGTCTCCTCGCCAAATTGGTTTAAATCTGTTTGAATGGACTTCAAATTATGGTATTTATCCGCTGTAATAACTTGAATTTCTTCTAAATATGCATTTTTCAACCCATCTATTGTATGCTGCTTCCGTTCCTCCCAGGATAAACTCTTGTCCTGTTCAGAAGCCGCCCGCACAAGATTGGCAATCCGCGTACCGAATTGTTCTTCCAATTGTGCATATGTAGTCGAAGTGTCTTCTAGTGTGTCATGAAGAATCCCTGCTGCAATCACTTCATCATTACATCTTGCCTTTTGCAGAAGCATTCCTACTGCAAAGGGATGGGTAATATAGGGTATTTCAGTGGATTTTCGGTTCTGATTTCTATGTGCTGTTGCTGCAAATATTATCGCTTGTTCAATACAATCCATTCCTTTTCCTCCTATTTCTAAAAACAATTCTATACTTGATTATTTCCCACTTCGTCTATCGACCAATCCTCATGGTGAAAGATCTTCAAAAGAAACCGCGCTCGTGTTCCGCCGACATATATATCCGCTAGGGTACAAACTGGGCTGTTTTTCTTAACCCCAATAATGAACACCACATCAGATTCCAACCCTTTAAAGGAGCGGATGGTACTGAATGTTATACCATACTCGTTCGGTTGGTCTAATTGGACGATTGGCCATTCCCCAGAACCGATTTTGTAGATTTCTTTTAAGCAACTTTTTTCTTTTCTGTGGGTTGAGAGGATGGTAACTTTTTGGGGTGAAAGTCCTTGGCTGATGAGCTTGTTTAATTCTTTTTCAACTAGCCGCTTTTCATCCTTATAATCCTTCCAGCCAAAGTATTCAACAGGCATGCCTCCTGTAAGTCGGTACCTCAGTTTGGAATTTCCAATTAACGGCTGGCACCATTCGTTAATTTTTTGCGTATTCCTAAGATTGATCGTGAGCTTGTGTTTCGACATCTGAAAATCCTTAAGTGAGTCCAATCCATTTCCAAACAGATTCTGATGCCGGTCAGCAAAAATATAAAAATGCCCGTCTTCTTTTAACATTTGATCCAAACATAAATACCAATTCCCTTTAAAATCCTGGCCCTCATCTACAATGATCGCATCAAACTTTTCCTGTTCCTCTTTTAAGGTATACAAATCATACATTAAATTCGGCAGAGTTTCTCCGTAAAACTCATTCCAATCAACGGGATCATCAAAGCTATATCTGTTGTTCTTTAATGTATCGTACAAAAAGTCATGAAAATTTGTTCTGATAATGTTCTGATGTGCTGCGTACTTGTTAAACACTGTTACCAAATGCTTGTTGTAGCAAGTGAGCAATACCTTTTTCCCTTGGTTCGCCAAGTCGAGTGCCTTTTTCATTCCAATGAATGTTTTACCTGTGCCGGCTGCACCAAAGAAAATTTTACGGTGGTCCTCTTCTGTTTCCTCGAGAATCCGTACCTGTTCCTCAGTTAAAATAATGGCAGCTTGATTCGTGAGCCTGGTGAACTGGTCATCAAGAGTTGAAAACATTTTAAATGACGGGGATAGAACCTTTGTGATCAGTTGTTTCGTTGCATCAATTGGATTTCTTTTATCATAAGTTGCAAATAAGGCTTTAATTTTTCCTTCCAGGTCCTCCATATCCGATGATGTCCAACAGCTTTCTTCATGCAAATCCTCAGGGGTAATCCCTGTTTTTCTAGTCGTGTCAGGGAAACATAGTGCATACCGGAACCTGGAGTGGAAAGTCATGGTCGTGGCTCACTGCTCGATATCGATTTAATATGGCAAACATGGAATCGCGGGCTTGTTTCAGAGGATCTTTTGACAATTGCCGATAACCACCGCTCCTAAATTCTTGCCAGATTCCATTTGAATACTGGACCTCTCCCTCCTTTACCTCCACTACAACAAAGCCATAGTTAGGATGAACAATGACAAAGTCGGCTTCCCGAAGGCCATAAGGGTCGGTTCGGTCATCATCAATAGAATATTTATAGGAATAAAAAACAGTATATGTTTCGGGAAGTTCACGCGCTTTTTCGTAAAAATACCGCTCACCAGCGTTTTCGATAGTACTCGGGATTAGGTCAGGAATCATTTTCGCCATACTAAACACCCCTTTCCCTTCAGGTATTCTATTTTTTTCACTAAATCCCTACTGCTTAGGTAAATTTAATAAAACGGACATAAAAATGCTAGGAACAATCCGTTGTTGGATTAATCCTAGCATGTTAAAGAATTATAAGATTCATTTTTGTAAGCTACTCATTAAGCCTTTTATCAATCTGTCTGGTTAGTGGTAGATCAAAATTAACCAAATTTTCATTTTTTTGATTTGTTTGATCTAAGTATGCAATGCACTACATTATATCCCTAACTCCCGAATTTCATCCTCTGTCAATCCTGTTAATTCAGCTATTTCCGTTAGTGGAAATCCTTTATTCAACAATTTCCTGGCAATGTTTTTGCATCCCTCTTTTATTCCTTTGCGATGATAGCCCTGAAGATTACTTAATTGATCACGCAGTTCCCTTAATCGAGCTTCGTATTCAACACGGTTCTTCTTTTGAGCACTTAAGTTTTCCCATTCGATTAACGCTTCGCGAACTTCTTCAATATTCATCGCCCATTCCTCCAATTCAGCCAAAATTTCACTATAGAGAATTTTCCTTTTGGCGTCAGCAGCCGACAACATCATCAGCCATGGCAACTCCTGGCCATTTCGATCTTTCAATTTCCGTCGGTATTTTTTCCATTGTACCATGAAACTACTCAAGTCAATCAAATGGAATTCGAGCCGGTCCGACCACAAAAAATCTTCTTCAACTTCTCTAATATGGATTCTTGTGTTAAAACTTTCGGTTTCAGATGAGAATAAGGGATAGTTTACTATGGTGATGAAAATGGTGGGAGGAAGTAGTGTATAAGTTAATAAATTGAAACTTGAACTATATTGAGTAGCCATGTATTCCCTACCATGAAATTAGATACTAATAAGGATTTTAGATATAATTGTAATAGTAATTTTCACGGTGAAAGAAGGACTCATATGAACAAAGTGACAGCCTTAGTAACAAAACAGAAGGCATTTTTCCGAACTGATCAAACAAAAGATATCGATTTCCGCTTGGATGCTCTCAACAAGCTAAGACTTGCTATTAAACATCATGAGAAAATACTCATGGATGCATTAAAAGCGGATTTAAACAAATCTGAGTTTGAAGCCTACACAACTGAAATTGGCATCGTTCTTAAAGAAATTCGTTATACCGTGAGTCATCTGCGTTCATGGGCAAAACCGAAAAAAGTAAAAACCCCAATCACTCATTTTGGTTCGACGAGCTACATTTACTCTGAACCATACGGAGTGTCGCTCATTATTTCACCTTGGAATTACCCTTTCCAATTAGCTGTCGCACCCCTAATTGGGGCAATAGCTGCGGGTAACTGTGCGATCATTAAGCCATCAGAATTAACACCAAAAACTTCGGAAATATTGGCAAAAATCATTCAGGAAGCCTTTCCAGAGGAATACATATCCGTTGTACAAGGTGGGGTAGAAACGAGCCAGATCCTCCTAAACGAAGAATTCGATTATATCTTTTTCACAGGAAGCGTTCCCGTTGGAAAAATCATCATGGAAGCGGCATCAAAAAATTTGACACCAGTGACATTGGAATTAGGCGGAAAGAGCCCATGTATCGTTCATGACGATGCCCATTTAAAACTAGCTGCCAAGCGGATTGCCTGGGGGAAGTTTATTAATGCCGGCCAAACATGTGTGGCACCTGATTATTTATATGTTCATGGAAAAATTAAACATGACTTTTTGCAGGAGCTTAAATCAGCAATCAAAGAGTTGTACGGTGAAAACCCACTTGAGAATAAAGACTATACTCACATCGTTAGTGAAAAGCATTATAACCGACTCTGTTCTTTTTTAGATAATGGTAAGACTTTCGTTGGTGGAAAAGTAAAGAAGGAAGAGCTAGTGATCGAGCCGACTGTCCTTACTGATATTAACTGGGAGGACACCATAATGCAGGATGAAATTTTCGGTCCTATCCTTCCGGTTCTTGAATACCGCAGTTTAACAGAAGTAATAGAAGGAATTGAACATCATCCAAAACCACTTGCTCTTTATATTTTTTCCGAAAGTGAAACAATTCAACAGGAGATCTTAAACAGGGTTACGTTCGGGGGCGGCTGTATTAATGATACAGTTTATCACCTTGGTTCCCCTCACCTACCGTTCGGAGGGGTTGGTTCCAGCGGTATTGGGGCTTACCATGGAAAAGGCAGCTTCGATACTTTTTCACATGCAAAAAGTGTTCTAAAGCAAACTACCCGATTTGATCTCCCATACCGTTATCCCAATGTCAAAAACGGGTTGAAGAAAATTAAGCTTTTCTTAAAATAAAAAATGGTGCACTGGATTCCCTTGAAATTGTTATACTTCTGAGTTTTAAATCAAAAATACAAGTGCTGCATATATCTGCTTGATTTATTTTTTGAAGGAAAATTTTTGATACTGTACCCAATATGTAAAAAGCCGCCACTGCCAGGGTATCCATTTCCCCCGTAATAAAAGTGACGGCTTTTTTTCTTTATCGAACTCAATACCCTTAAATATGTACCGTTTTTTCCCAATCGGCAGCAAATTTTGCAATGCCTTGATCTGTTAATGGGTGCTTCGTAAGTTGCTCTATTACTGAAAATGGAATAGTCGCAATGTGCGCTCCAGCCAAAGCTACACGAGTTACATGGTCTGGGTGGCGGACAGAAGCAGCGATAATTTGGGACTCTAAATTGTGAATGCGGAATACTTCAGCAATATTTACAACTAATTGAACTCCATTTTCTGAAATATCATCTAAACGACCTAAAAACGGTGAAACATAAGTAGCCCCGGCGCGAGCTGCTAAAAGTGCTTGATTGACAGTGAAAATAAGTGTAACGTTCGTTTTAACACCCTTTTTTGTAAGATATCGACAAGCTTCTAATCCCGCAATATTCATTGGAAGTTTAATGGTTATTTTCTCATCATTACCGTTAATTTTAATTAATTCTTCTGCTTCTGCAATCATTTCTTCGGCCGTAACTGCTTCTGGGCTAACTTCCGCAGAAACAGATTCGCAATCGGGTACTACTTGGCAAATTTCTGCAATTCGATCTTCAAATTTAACACCCTCTTTGACAACTAAAGAAGGATTCGTGGTCACCCCTGATAAAACTCCGATTTTATATGCCTTTTTAATATCTTCTAGGTTTGCAGTATCGATAAAAAACTTCATTGTTCATTCCTCCATTTTAGAAAGCCTAATAATCTGTTATTCTAGTACTCATATAAACTAACTCTACCACACAAAAGAAAGCGGTATCATAGCACTATATTAATGTCATTAGACAAAAAAATCAAGCAGTATTTATACAAAAACAAACAAATATGAACAAACGTAAAATGAGTCATAAAACAAAAAAAGATTTCACATAGAGTCGAAAGGTTGAACAAAATAACCAACCCTTTGTAACTCTATCCAAAATCTTTGTTTAGTCCCGCTTCATTTTGCTTAAGCGGTAAATACACTGATTCCCATTTCTTCAAACTGTTGGATTTGTAAGTCTGTAGCTTCCGTTCCAGTCACCAGCTTGTGTATTTTTTTAGGGGGTGCAACTGTATGAAGGGAAATTCCGCCTATTTTATAATGATCTGCCACAACGATAACCTCTTGGGCTGCATCAATCATACCGATTTTTGCCGGTACAAGCTGTTCCTCAAAATGGGTAAGGCCAAATTTCGGATGGATGGCAGGTGTAGCTACAAAAGCTTTATGAACATGCAATGTCTTGAGCACCTCATTCGTAAACATACCATTTAACATGAAGCTCTCAGGATATAAAATTCCACCTGTGACAATTACTTTAATACCTTTTGAATCCCTAAACTCTGCTGCTACATTTATATCATTTGTCACAACCGTAATATTTGATCTCTTCACTAGATGTCTTGCAATTTGTAGGGTCGTTGTCCCTGAATCTAAAATAATATGCTCTCCCTCTTGAACCATCTCTGCCGCCTTTGCACCAATGCGCTGTTTTTCTTCAACCCTTTCGGTAACACGAACGGTAAAAGATGGCTCTGAATTAACTCCTTCTGCAAGCACGACGCCACCGTGAGTCCTTCTTAAAAACCCTTCCTTTTCAATTTCTGATAAATCTCTTCGGATGGTGGCTTCATGAACATTAAACTCTTCCGACAATTGTGAAACAGAAGCAACATTATTTTTTTTAACATACTCTATGATTTTAAATTTCCGTTCAGCAGCTAGCATTCTGGTTACTCCTTTAACTAAAACCATTCCTTAATATTTATTAACAATTTGTTTATTTTTGCTTAGGTTATATTTAGATTATGTTCAATTTTGAAGAAATGTCAAGTCTGCGAGCAATTTACAACAAATTATTAATATTAAGAGTAAAAAAAATGACTGCCGGCAAGTTCGATTTTTCGAATTTGTCGACAGTCAAATTTAACATTAAATAATGTTTTCTTTCATTATATTATCCTAATACTTACTTTTGACCATAGTACGCAAATGCACCATGTTTTCTAAGATAATGTTTATCTAATAAATTTAGATCCATTGGCGGGATTGATGGACTAAGATTAAGTGTGTGATAACCCATTTTACATACTTCTTCTAAAATAACAGCGTTATGGAGTGCATCCTCTGCATTTTTCCCCAAGCAAATGGACCATGACTATATACTAATACAGATGGTATTTCATTTGGATTAATCCCACGCTGTTTAAACGTTTCAACAATGACATTTCCAGTTTCTAACTCGTAGTCTCCATTAATTTCTTCTTCTGTTAACCTTCGTGTGCACGGAACTGAACCATAAAATGTATCAGCCTGGGTGGTACCAAGCGCTGGTAGATCTCTAGTTGCCTGTGACCAAATGGTTGCCCACGTTGAATGCGTATGAACAATTCCACCAATATCCTTAAAATTTTTGTACAGCACTAAATGAGTGCTAGTGTCAGATGAAGGCCTTAATTTTCCTTCAACGACATTCCCTTCTAGATCAACTACGACTAAATCTTCTACTTTAAGCTTCGAATACTCTATTCCACTTGGTTTAATAACGACAAGTCCTGAATCACGATCGATTCCACTTACATTTCCCCAAGTAAAAGTCACTAAATTATGTTTAGGTAATCCTAAGTTGGCTTCTAACACTTGTTCTTTTAATTTTTGGAGCATCGTATCTCACCTTTCATCTCTATATTTTTCATATTCGTTTTTTAGCTTGAATACTAGTAAGCTTCTATTTATCTCCAAATGAGACTAAAACTTTGTTATAGTGTAAAGTTCGATCAGCCATGCCTTTTAAATACTGGCCAACTTCATTAACCTTAATTTTATGAGAAATCATTGGCTTGAATTTCAGATCACCTTTTGCCATAAAATCTAAAGTTGCTTTCCAGGAAATACCGGGATACGGAGCGGTGTATGAATTCCATGTACCTTGAATTTTAATTTCACCGCGAAGAATATGTTCTGTTGTTTCTTCTTCTAATGGAAGGTTTGAATGCGAGATGCCAATGAATACGACACGACCTTTTTTCTTAGCAGCTAAAATCGATTGCTGTTGAGTAATTTTGCTTCCTGCTGTTTCAGCAACGACATCTGCTCCACCATCCGTTAATTCGCGAATTCTTTCCACGACATTGTGTTCTTTTGCATTAATCGTGAGGTCTGCACCTAGTTCTCTTGCCAACTCTAACTTATCTTCGAATATGTCTACCCCAATAACCGTTGATGCACCAAAGATTTTAGCCCACTGAATGGTTAATTGCCCTATCGGACCACAGCCCATTACGACAACTGTTTCACCTGGTTGAATATCTGCTTTTTGCAAACCATGATAACCAATTGTTGCAGGTTCAATTCCAGCAGCAGTTTCAAAATCTAGATCATCATCAATTCGCAGAACATGTTCTTTTGGTGCTTTTACATACTCGGCAAATGCGCCGTTGCTGCCTGTTCCGATAATGTTATAGTCTTCACACAAGCCATAGTCACTAGCTTTACAATATTTGCATTCACCGCACGGTACGAGCGGAGCAACGACAATACGATCTCCAACCTCAACATTTTTCACATTTGCGCCGATTTCTGCGACCTCACCAGTGAATTCATGTCCTAAAATCAGCGGATACTTTCGCGCACCACTTACCATTGCACGTGGAACATCCGAACCACATATTCCGCAATAAACTACCTTAATTAATACTTCATTTTCATCTATTTGAGGTATATCTACTAGCTCAGTTTGAAACTGGCCGAGTGAGTGTAACACCGCTGCTTGCATTTTTCCATTCATCACAGACTTCTCCCTTATTTCCATAGATTTTCCACGCTAATTTCCCTTACATATATACATTTCTTTGTAAAATAAAGAGTTTTAATTAATAAGTCAGCATGGAAATCTCTCATGCTGACCAGATATTTTCTTTTCTTCTATACCGTTAATCCTTTTGGCTTCTACTACTATAGTAGATAGCACCAACGATAATGACACCTTTTAAAACCCGTTGAACATACGGAGAAACTCCCATTAAATTTAGTCCATTACTTAAGACACCCATTAATAAAGCACCCAATAACGTTCCAAAAATATGTCCACGGCCACCGGCAATACTAGTTCCACCTAACACAACGGCAGCAATCGCATCTAATTCGTATCCTTCTCCAGCCATCGGTTGACCTGAGGAAAGTCGAGCTGTCATAATCAAGCCACTAATGCTGGCCGTTATTCCGCTGATGAGATAAACCAAAGTCTTAATTCTTTTTACCTTAACACCAGATAAACGAACCGCTTCCTCATTTCCACCAATCGCATAAATATGGCGGCCGAATGGTAAATGATTAAGAATAATATATGCGACGATAAAAACCAAAATCATGATCACAGCCGGCATAGGAATTACATTAAAAAGGTATCCTTTTCCAATAAAAGCAAATGAACTAGGGACACCTGACAAAGGGTATCCACCTGTATATAGGAGTGCAATTCCTCTTGCCACTTCCATCATAGCCAAAGTAACAATGATGGCTGGAATTCTTGCATAGGATACAAAGATTCCATTAATATAACCAAGTAAAGCACCTAACAAAATACCAATTAATACGGCTAATATTGGCGACATTCCACCATTTATCATTAAACCCGCCATGATCGTTCCGGTTAAGGCCAACACTGATCCCACTGATAAATCAATTCCACCAGTTAAAATGACAAAAGTCATCCCAACTGCTAAGATTCCGTTAATCGATACTTGCCTTACAATATTCGAAACGTTTGTTGCTGAAAAAAATTCCTCAGTAAAAAAACTGAAAAAGATACATAGAATAAAAAAGCCAAGTAAGGTTAAAAATTCTGGGTTTTTAAAGGTTTCTTTTAGAGCAAATGGTTTTACTTTATTTAACTGAATTGCCTTTGTTTCATTTTGTACTCCATTCATATAGCGACACCCCCAACAGCATAGTGCATTACGTTTTCTGAAGTTGCTTCTTTTCCATCTATTTCTTTTTGGATTTTTCCTTTGTGCATAACAAGCACTCTGTCACTCATTCCTAATATCTCAGGTAATTCTGAAGAAATCATAATAATGGAAATTCCCTTATCAGCTAAATTTCTCATTAACTTATATATTTCTTCCTTAGCCCCGATATCAATTCCACGGGTAGGTTCATCAAAAATTAAAATATTACATTGTGTATTAAGCCATTTCGCTAAAACGACTTTTTGTTGATTCCCACCGCTTAAGTGTTTGACCTTCTGCCTACTGCTTGGGGTCTTTATTAGCAGCTCTTTAATAGATTGGGTAACCATCTCTTCCTCTTTCTTTTTATCAATAAAACCGAGACTTTTAGAAAGTTTCTTAATGATCGGTAAAGAAATATTATTCTTAACCGTCATGTCAAGTACTAAGCCCTGTGTCTTTCTGCTTTCTGGAATTAAACAGATCCCGTGTGTTAAAGCATCTGAAGGATTTTTTATCTGGACCTTTTTTCCATTCAAATAGACTTCCTTATCTTTTGCAGCGTCCGCACCTATAAGAGCTCTAACCGTTTCTGTTCTGCCTGAACCTACTAATCCTGCGACCCCAAGAATTTCTCCTTTTTTTAATGAAAAACTAATTTCTTTAACATGACTATTATTTAACCTTTTAACCTCTAAGAGTGGTTTTTCATCTATTCCTTTAGGAGTTGGCCGATCAGGAAATGCATTAACAATTTCTCTTCCCACCATCATTTTCACGATATCTTGTTTGGTACAATCAGCGACTTCTCTTGTGCCAACATATTCGCCATCTCTTAAGCACGTTAGGCGATCACACTTTTGTAAGATTTCGTCCAAGTGATGAGAAATATATATAATGGTTACACCATTTGCTTTCAACGTATCAATTAACTCAAATAATTTATCAATTTCTTTCCCAGTTAAACTCGCTGTAGGTTCGTCGAAGATCAACACTTTTGTATCAATGGCAATCGCTTTAGCAATTTCAATAAATTGCTGATTGGCAATGCTTAATCTTGCTACCGATTTAGTAAGATCAATTTTCGCATTTAATCTTTGCAAAACTTCCTCAGCTTGCTTTTTCATTTTTCGTTTGTCCAATAAACCATTTACCTTCTTCAGTTCACGCCCCAGAAAAATATTATCAACACCATTTAAATATGGAATTAAGCTAAACTCTTGATGGATAATACTAATCCCTAACTTTTGTGCTTCCTTAGGATCTTTAAAGATAACGTCTTTTCCTTCTAACCGAATTTTACCTTTAGTAGGGCTGTATACACCCGAAAGGATTTTCATTAACGTTGACTTACCTGCGCCATTTTCCCCTACTAAGGCATGAACTTCACCGCGTTTTATGTTTAAATTAACGCCATTAAGTGCTTTAACCCCAGGGAATTCCTTAGTTATATTCTCAATTTCCAATATATAATCCAATGAAATCACCTTTCTTTTCCCTACAGTTATTATTAGAGCGCTCTAAGAAAAATCCTTAAAGCGCTCGTTTGTAGATAAATTACCAGCTAAAGCCTTTTGCATTTTCTTTTGTTTGTAATTTAACATCAATAGGTACGGCAGTTGGTACTACTTTTGCACCCCAATATTTAGCTAAAGCCATTCCAAGTCCGATTCTTACTTGGTCTCTTGGGAATTGTGCAGTAGTCGCTTTAAATGGACCATCTGCTAAAATTGCTTTGATCGCTTCTGGATGACCATCTACACTATAAAGGAATACATCACGACCAGAGGCCTCGATTGCTCCTAGTGAACCTAAAGCACCCTCGTCATTAACACTGAAAATTGCCTTAAGATCTGGATGTGCTTGTAACATATTTTCAGTTACGCTCATTGCTTTTTCTCTGTTTTGTTTACCATTCTGAGTATCTACTAATTCAATTCCAGGACTTTTAGCAATAGCAGCTTTGAAACCTTCTACACGCTCTAAAATAGGTACTACTGGAATACCATCTAAAATAGCTACTTGACCTTTTCCGTTTAAGTCTTTTACCATTTGTTCTCCAGCAAGGTATCCTGCATCATAGTTTTTAGATCCTACAAACGAATCAATTGGACCTTCAGCTTGAGCGTCAATTGCTACGACAATAATACCAGCATCTTTGGCAGCTTCTACTGCACTTTCAACACCCTTACTATCAGTAGGGTTAATTAATAAAATATCGATACCTTTTTGAATCATATCTTCAATATCATTTATTTGTTTACTAACATCATGGTTTGCATCGGCAATAATTGTTTTTGCGCCAACTGATTTTGCAGCATCTTCAAATGCTTCATTCATCGAAATAAAGTAAGGATTGTTCATCTCTTGAAATGACATACCAATTAACAGCTCTTTATCACTTGCGCTTTTTCCTTCTGATTCTTTTTCTCCCCACTTGTTTTATCAGAAGAACAACCTGCCGCAACGAACATGACTGAAAAAACTAAAGCAATTAAAAATGCCAATGATTTCTTTTTCATTAGTAACCCCCGAAATAATTTTTATTTTTAATTAAAGACTACAAATCAAATTATCCTCGTTAATCACCCCCTTCAAGTAATGAATGCGTTTGCAAAAGGACATAATAAAAAGTGCCTCATTTAGCAAACCTATTATGTTTCATAAAACAAAACATAATAAGCTCATTAAACAAGGCACCCATAGCCTTGATAAATTTTATACCAGCCGTAAGTATAAAATTTATCGTATATTTTATTTTCAATTTTCCATTACTGTGAACTTAAGAGTAGAAACAAAGTTATTTAAGTTAATTGAATTATATAAATCTGTATTACAATAGTCAAGATTATTTTTAATTAATATATAACATTTTTTCAAAAAAATGTTTTTACTCACTATAAAACAATGATTCTGCTTGAATAAGCTCTTTCGCTACCACTACTAACTTCTTGTTGTTATCTCTACTCATTTTTTGTAGTCGTTTCATTGCTTCTGGTTCCTGTAAATTCATTCTTTTCATGATAATTCCTTTTGCTTTCTCTATATGTTTACGTGCGTCAAGTGCAGTCTTGGTGTCGTTCAACTCGTCATGCAGTTTTTGTATTTCTTCGAATTTAGCCATGCTAATATTTATGGCTATTTTCAATTCTTTTATATCGATTGGTTTTAATAAGTAATAAAGCACGCCTTCTTCTGTAGCTCTATTGATTAGTTTTTCATCAGAATAACCACTAACAATGATACTTGGAATATATAATTTTTCATTTATCTTTTTAATCGCTTCGATCCCATCAAGATTAGGCATATTAATATCCATAATCACAAGATCTGGTTTTTTCTCTAGTGCTAATTCTACAGCTTTTTCTCCGTCAGTAGCTTCTCCAACCACTTCATGTCCTAAATTTTCAACATATGATTTCAACGCCATTAAAATCAAGAATTCATCTTCAGCAAGTAAAATACGTAACGATTTTTTCATGTAATCTTCCCCACCCAAGTAAGCATTTAATTATCGAAAAATAGTTATGTAACAGGATTCTCCATGATGATATTTTTTGGTAATATAGCTTTAACCTGATATTTCCGTTGGAATCATTTCTGCCCTTACTTTGGGATAGTCTCCCGATATAGAATACGCTTTCATTTTATTAATCTTAAATACTTTTAAACATTTTTGTAAAGATATTTTTTAATATGATATAAAATAACACTATTAGTATAACACATATTTAAATATAACATATTAATTACTTAAAAAATTTTTAAAAAAATGATATTTGGAGGTTTACATTGTCAAAGTATATTTTTGAAATTCAAAACTTAACATATAAAAGTTCTAACGGAAATATGGAAAACGTTAGTTTAAATCTTGGGTACGGAGAAATTCATGCATTAATTATAAAAAGCAGCTCTGAACAGAATGTTTTTATAAATTCGTTAAAGGACACACAAGAAAAACTGGGAGAACAAGGAGTATTTAAATTTAAGGATCAACTCATAGTTAACAATAATCTAAGAAAAAATAAGATATTAATCATGCAGCAAAAACCATTATTGTTTAATCACTTTTCAGTAGCCGAACATCTTAATTACTCGAATTTACCTACACGTAAATATTTGCCTTTAATAAATTGGTGGAAAGTTAGAAAAAGAGCGGAAAATATCTTAATGAAATTAGATTTTCAAATAAATCATCATACCAAAGTAAACAAATTGTCTGAGGAAAACAAAAGAATCGTTTATATTGCCGGAATATTTATGGAAAGACCCGAAGTTATTATTATGCAAGAACCAATGGAGGGTCTTTCCGCAAATTATGCTGCCAAGTTACATAATATATTAAAACAGTTTAAAGATGATGGCGGAAGTATCATTTATGTTACGAAACAATGGGAAGAAGCGATTAAAGTATCTGATCGGATATCGATACTTTCAAAAGGAAAAATTCGAAATGAAATACCCGCAGAAATTGCAAAAAGGGATCCTCAAAAATTGTTAAGAGCCATTGAAGATTATAAATTTAAAGACAACAATATGTATAAGGATGACGATAGACAAACTGTTCTTGAAGCAATTTTTAAGGCTGCAGAATTCTTAACATCTGAATATGAACTTAAAGATGTATTATTATTATTGGCTAAAGAAGGAAGAAATGTAATGAATGCTGATGGTTGTTCGATCAAATTAATTGACGAGCAAACATGGAGCATAATCGATGATTTTGGTATCAATGAGAAAAATTTAAAAGCCCAATTAAAAAAAGAAGCGATCGTTAACATTGCAAAGGAAAACGATATATTTTATGTAAATGAAAACGATAAAGAATTTAACTTGTTGTTTGAAAAAATTGAGAATGTAAAAACATTTATTTGTATTCCAGTATTAATACGAAACCAAGTGACCGGTATCATCCAGTTATATTACGAAAACTTATATGTCTATTCAAATGAAGAAGCTAAATACTTGTCGACTTTAGCCCGTCATGCTGCTATTGCGATTGAAGATACTAGATTAATTGGAAGGTCAGCCTTTTTACAGGAGAGTCATCATCGAATAAAAAATAATCTTCAATCCATTGTTGGACTTATTTACCTACAAAAGGTATTTGTTAAAAACAACCCCGGCATTTCGATCGATGATGCATTAGATAGTATTATTTCTAGGGTAAAAAGCATTGCCTCTGTCCACAATCTTTTGTCTAAAGACAAATTAGGGAGAAGTATAATTAATGCTAAAGAAATAATCGAAGCGGTGATAGACCTTATAAATACCGATCCAAATATTATCATTCAATTAGATTTGGATGATATATTAATTCCCTATAACAAGGCTACGTCTATTGCATTAATTATAAATGAATTAGTCATCAACTGTATTAAACATGCCTTCTTAAACATGAATTCCGGTGTAATTGACATAAAATGCAAACGGAATGATGAATTAATTTATTTAGCGGTTAGTGACAACGGAAGAGGATTACCTGAGCATTTTAATTTAAAACAAGGAGAAAGCCTTGGTTTAACGATTTTACAAGGAATTGTTACGAGTGATTTAGGTGGGACCATAAATTTTGTTGGTAAGGACGGAACGACAGTTGAAGTAAATGTACCAAACAACAGAATTTTCCCGCAACTATAAAAGCCAGTGAAACTCTTCTACAAATCGACCAACGGGCAGGAAATACTAACTTATAGTTAGCGTTTTCTGCCTATTTTTTTATGCAAAAAAAGCCTACCTCCCCCAAGAAAATGAGGAAGATAGGCAGTAGTGATGGTTTTATATTGATTACCAGTTAAAGTCCAAAATAACTCTTTCCCAGCTTCTATGCTCTGCAGCATAATCCATTGCTTTCATAAAATCATTGGCATTATGAATGGCATTAAATTCTGCTGGAAGAATTGCTCTCAACGTCTTTTGATATTCAGTGTCTTCCATCGCAGACAGTACTGCATGAAAATCTGGACAAGAACTACGGCTGCTTCCGAATAATGAAAGCCCCTTTTCTAAAACGTCTCGAGTATTAATCGGTACCCTTTCCTCAGATACTCCCATTAGCACTAAAGTACCACCACGGGCTAATAGATCGATTCCTTGGTTCACAGCACTTTCACTGAATTTACCTCCTGTACACTCGATCACAACATCCATTCTTTTTCCTGCTTTAAAATCATATTCCTGAACTAGAGCACACTTTGCAAATCCAAACTGTGCAAGTTTCTCTGGAATGGCCCCAAACACGGTTAATCTGGTCGCATCAAGACCATAAACATGATGAATCATTGCAGCTGTTAAATAGCCAACCGGTCCATCTCCAAAAACAGCTACCGTAGTATTTGGTGAATTTAATTGACGCTTTACTCGGCTCAATGCTTGATAAGAAACTGTGCACAGTTCAGATAAAACGGCAATTTCATCAGGTACATGGTCAGGTATTGGGATCGCGCAATCTGCTGGTATAACTAAACGGTTTTGCGCAATACCATCATAGCCACTTCCCAAAAACTTATTTTTTTCACTGTAATTATCGATAAATTCTTTTTCACAAAGAAGACTACATTCTTTCGTGTCTCCCTCCCCTAATAACTCCCAGGTATATTAGGGACAATCACGACTCTTTGTCCAACCTTCACCTTATCTGATTTGCTATCTATCACTCTACCAATTCCTTCATGAATCAAAGCCATTGGTAATTTTTTGGCCATTACTTCTGGACTTCTAAGACCCATGTAATATCGTAAATCCGCATGACAAATACTTCCTAATATTGGTTCAACCACTACTTCTCCTTCATGTACTTTTCGCTCAAGAATGACTTCTTCCACTTTACCAGGACTTAAAAGTCTAAATGTACGTGATTGAAACGCTGTCTCTGTATGTTGCATTTTTTCTCCCCTAATAAACATTTCGATAAAAATTGTTTGGTCACATTTTAACCCTTACCATGTAACTCGTTGCTCGTTTTTGCTTTTTAATGTTCATTTATACTCGATATTTAAAATATACGGAGAGTTTTGTGGGGTGTCAAGCCAATATAAAATAAAAAATTAGTATTTTTCACATATCAAGCAATTTCATGCTCATATATGTTCGCTATTCTGATTTTTTTACACAAAGGTATTGCTCAATATTGCTCGATTCTGTTAAAATGATACATAGTAATGTAAAGGCTTTCATAAGGGAGGGGCTGTACATATGAAAAATATTAAGTACTCAATTGGAATTGATTATGGATCTGAATCAGGAAGGGTTCTTATTGTAAACATAACAACTGGAGAAATAAAAGGAATGCAAGTAATTCCTTATCGACACGGAGTCATTACGGAAACTCTACCAAATTCATCAAAAAAGATTCCAAAAGGAAGTGCTTTACAACACCCCAATGATTATATTGAGGTATTAGAACAAGGAATTCCCCTAGCAATCTCTAAAGCTGGAATTAAACCAGAGCAAATTATTGGGTTAGGTATTGACGTTACGTCTTCAACATTAATAACCGTCGATGAAACCCTAAAACCTTTATGTCTTCACAAGGAATGGCAAGATTCACATCACGCCTGGTTGAAACTTTGGAAACATCATCATACAAAAACTCAAACCGAAAAAATTTATAAATTGGCAACTCAGCGAAAAGAAAAATGGATGCGTCGGTTAGGTTATAATATCTCAGAAGAATGGGCGGTCCCAAAAATGCTCGAAGTTTTTGAGGATGCACCAGATGTGTATAACGCAACGACATATTTTATAGAAGCAGTAGATTGGCTTGTCTCGATTCTTACTTCAACCTTAATTAGAAACAATTGCTCCTTAGGATTCAAAACATTTTGGAGTGAAACAGATGGGTTCCCTGAAGAGTTCTTTAAAGAACTGAATCTTGAATTTGGTTCCACCATTCTTTCCAAATTGGATGGAGAGATTAAAAATATTGGTACTTGTGCAGGATTTCTTTCTAAGGAATGGTCGGAGAAACTTTCACTTCCAGGAGGGATTGCCCGTAGCAACGGGGATTATTGATGCACATTCAGCGGTACTGGGAACAGGAGTATATCAACCTGAAACCTTCCTTATGGTGATGGGAACTTCAACTTGTCATATGATGATGCACTCCGAAGTAAAAGAGGTTCCTGGAATTTCAGGTGTCATTAAGGATGGAATATTACCGGCTTTTATGCCTATGAAGCAGGTCAATCCGCAGTAGGTGATTTATTTGGCAGCTATGTTAAAAAACATGTTCCGAAATCCTATTACGATGAAGCACAAGAATTAGGCGTATCTGTGTTCAATCTCCTGGAAGAGAAAGCTAGCAACCTTATACCAGGAGAAAATGGGATGTTTGCACTAGATTGGCATAACGGCAATCGTTCAGTCTTATCTGATGCTGATCTGTCGGGTGTATTAATCGGTCTAACTCTTCATACAAAACCCGAAGAAATTTATCGCGCCTATATGGAAAGCACGGCATTTGGAGCCAAAATTATCGTAGAAACGTTCCGAGAATGGGGAATGAACGTTGAAAAAATTGTAGCATGTGGTGGATTACCGCAACGTAATACTCTTTTAATGCAAATTTATGCTGATATTCTCAATATGCCGATCCAAATTTCACAGTCCGAATATGCCCCAGCAATTGGTGCTGCCATATTAGGAGCAGTAGTAGCAGACAAGGAAAATGGTGGATATAGCGATATACAACAGGCTATTCAGCATATGGCCCAGCCTCTTGAAAAGACATACTATCCAAATGCAGAAAGTGTAGCTGTCTATGAAACTCTTTTTAAATATTATAAAGAGATGCATGACTACTTTGGTGTAAAACATGTCAATTTAATGAGAACACTTAAACAACTTCGTAATCATTCACGGGAAACATCGAACTTAGCTTCTGTAGGAAAATAATAATTTGAAAAAGTTTATATAACATAGAAAAGCTAGGGGAATTATTTTTTCTCCTAGCTTTATTCTTTTAAATAGTAGACTTCAGGTTGAATCAACCTTTTCAGGTTACATTAATAACTTTCATTATCCTCAGGACCTTAATTACTGATTTATAAAACTCGTTCTTTTCATAAATAGCGCTTCTCTTTGTAAACCTTTCCTTCAAATATCCTACAAGATTAGAATCTGTACAATAAACAAAACTCCCCTTCTGCCCTCGAGTCATCAGTGTTCTGTATGTATTAATATTAATTTCATCAGTAAACTGTATGGCTTTTTCTGCCTGAGCTTTCAACATCTTTTTCAAACCTTTTAAAAGATTACCCGTTTTAGAACGTTATGACAATTCAAGTAATATTTTTCAAATACTTTATTTTGTTACCATGCTTAAATTGCAAGCTCCTCTTTTAAGTATTGGAATTAGGATTGTAGTATTTTTCCATAGCTAGAACTACAGAAAAACTTGAATATTGTATCCATTCTTTTTTTATTTCATATCCAGTCAATGAATCATGACTTAACGAGCCTAGAATCACTCAATCCATTTTCATTTCATTTGCCATTTTCATCCTCCTTCTTAAGCTTTAGCAAAATAAAATCAACCGAAATCAGCGTGATATATTACTCAAGAACAATTGCTGTCCAGAAGACAGCAAAAATAAATCAGAATTAGTTCATTTTTTTATCGGTTACACACAACTACTTGCAAAGTTTTGCTCAACACTTCTTTGGATCGAAGTTTCACATGTTTGTGATCAAAAAGACAAAACAAACCACGAATAATAAATGCCATTTTTATAAAAAATAGGATACTGAGAAAGTTTTTACTAGGGGGTTGCTATTATGTTCAAGAAGTATATTTTTTTTAGATCTGTTTTCGTTATCTCCCTTTTAATTGTGTTTCTATCTTTAATAAAACCCAATGAGGCCAGTTCTTTTTCCAACAGGATCATTCAGCGAGGAGCAACGGGTGGTGACGTAATAGAACTACAATCAAGACTCAAACATGTAGGCTTCTTTACGGGTAAAATCGATGGAGTGTTCGGATGGAGAACATACTGGGCATTAAGAAATTTTCAATATGAATTTGGTCTTCCCATTGATGGTGTCGCGGGTCCGACAACGAAAACCAAACTTGTTAAGGCAACTAAAAACTATAAACCAGCACCTGCCGGGGCCAAAAATACGACTAAAGTTACATCCACAAACTTACCAAATGGCTTTTCGCAAAATGATATTAAGTTAATGGCAAATGCCGTTCATGGTGAAGCTAGAGGAGAACCGTATATTGGTCAGGTTGCTGTGGCTGCTGTGATATTAAACAGAGTGAATAGTCAATCCTTCCCGAATACAGTTTCTGGGGTTATATTTGAACCTGGGGCTTTTACGGCCGTGGCGGATGGCCAAATTTGGCTTACCCCAAATGCTAATTCTAAGAAGGCAGTGCAGGATGCAATAAATGGCTGGGATCCAACTGGTGAAGCGATATACTATTTTAATCCTGCAACTGCAACGAGTAAATGGATTTGGGGCAGACCCCAAATTAAAAAAATCGGGAAACATATATTTTGTAAGTGAGTATACGCCTTCCACAAAGGAATCTAAACAAAAAGGAAAATGAAGACAACTACACAAACGGTCCCATTACGAGAAAATACTAAAAAGCTTTGGAAATTCCAATTAGAATTGCAATAGAAATACAAAAAAAACGCAATTCATGCGTTTTTTTGTACATTTATCCCTCTATTTGATCTGCTACCTATTCTCAAAAAACCAGTTTATTAATACATGTTTTTCGTTAAATATACGGTCATATATATGTCCATAGTTTTTCTTTATCCATTTAAATTTTTTGTCATTGATTTTCCGGCATCCTGGTAATTCTGTATTCCCATTTAGGTTCTACCTCAACTTTTCGGGTCATCGTTGAATTGGGTCCTTTACCTTTAGCCAAACCTCCCGTTTTATAATTTGATTTTATTTCTGTTTTAACCCTTTTTTTTAATTAACTGACATGTAAATACAAACATTTGTCCCCGAATCCCTTTGGATCTTTGCTGACCTATATCATTATGGCAAGTTCTCCATGTTATAGCCTTTTTTAATTGAGAATTGGCATTTTCGGGATACTCAGGATTTAACTTTCTATCAAATAATTCCACAACAATATAATTGAAGGCAGTTTTTTTCCTATTGAACCCCAGCAATCAAAGTCAATAACATCAATCCATTTCTTTTTAGTATCAATACCTTTGACTAAGTTTTTTGTAATGTACACGATGGTTGCCTCTTCAGATTTTAAGTAGTCAAAATACTCGTTTAAGATTTTTTCTTCATTAAATTTAGCAATATTACCCATGTTTCCAGCTCCTTTAAAAAAATAAAAGCCACCTGTTAAATTAAAGGCCCTCGAAAATGGGACACTTTATTTTAACTAGGTGGCTATAAAATAAAATTTTATATACCAAATAAGGAACTTATTTGGATGCCATCTTTGGATTGAATCCAAAGAAACTATTAACTTTATCAATAAATTTATCAAAATTATATTTATTTGTCAATCCTTTCCATTAGCACTTTCATCCCTATCCTGCTACTTTACTCTATTCCAATTTCGTTACTCCACTGACCCTATTTGTCTGTATAGACGGCATAAGGTGTCGGACAAATATTCCTTTGTCTAGTTTAGCCATAAAATACGTCATTACTTCTGCTACCACGATCGCTCCTAAGATATCCAAAAGCACATGCTGTTTAATAAATTGAGTGGAAGCGATAATTAAAACAGACATCAATGTAACTGAAACCTTATAAATACGAGGTATGCCCTCACCAACCAGATAAGCTTTCATCATCAAATAGGACGTCAAAACATGGATACTTGGAAAACAATTAAACGGTTCATCTGAACGATAAACAAAATGAACTAAATTGATTAGCCAATTATCTCCAGTTAACTGCGGCCGAGGGACATGAGTTTGATAGACAATATAAACGCCATAGCAAATCAAACGACCAATATTAAACTGCAACAATGTTTGAAAAAATAATTTTCGATTCTTATAGGCCAAATATAGGAAACCAATAAATATAAAAACATACCAAAATAGATATGGAATCACAAATATCTTAATAAATGGTATTTGACGATCTAAATCGGTGACAAGACTATGTACCTTAGGCCCGGGATGATTGAGGTAAACATAAATTAGACCTAGCAATGGGATGGATATAAGAGAGCTTACTGTCAGTAAATATGATTTTATCGTTTCCTTCTTCATACAATTCCCTCCTAATCTCAAAGAGCAAGGAAATGGGCCGCATTCTTTGGCAAAATACCTTTTCTCTGTTCCTTTTCATCATATTCTATATTTCTTAAGAAAAAGTTAACGAAAATCTTAAGATATTGTGAATGTGCTCAATCATTTGAAAAAAATCAATTTTTTGATCAATGTTTTAAATAGTCTCCTTATTTGCCAGACCCGATAGTGTTTATGTAAGTAATGATAAAAGCATTATTGAAGGAAAAGTGTTCGCTTATGCGACCAATAACTCTCCTCAGAAAAATATATTTTTACATATTTTGTTTTAAAAACCGTATATTGAGAGAACCCTTTTCAAATTTAAGGAGATACTTATTTTTTTCTGCTTGCTATAAAATGACAAAAACGGCAGTGGAATAATCCACTACCGTTTTATGATTTATATATTTGACTTTAAGACTTCATTTTTGTCCATTTGAAACATAAAAATTTATATTTCAGTGTTTAATTTAGCAGATAATCAGGGGTGCGTTTGTCTAGTTCAGAAAAAAGATTTTTATACTGTACAATACATAATTCACCTAAAATATAACATTTTTTAATGTAATTATGTAACTCAGTAACATGTAATGGATTCCGTTTCATTTCTACTATAAAACGTTGTATTAAATCTTCTAATAACATAGAAATCAGCCCCTCTTCCCCTATATCTAAAAGATTTATATCTATAAAAAGTATCAATCGGATATGATTGCCGTAGGCAAGATGGGGTTACCTTACTTTTTAAAATATGAAAAGAAAATAACCTAACAGGAGTACGGTGGTTATATTGAACTGCTGGAGAATTTTATTAAGTTGGCAAAGAAATGGGATAAACCGATCGCCCTCCATGCCATATATGAGGATGCACCGCTTGTTTGTGGTCTTTTGGATGATTACAGCCACAAGAATGTACCATCTCTGCCATGTTTTTTACCAGCAGTTGCCACGAAATTTAACACTTGCTGTCCAAGTATTTACCAATAGAAAAACATCAAAGATTTTGAAGTAAAAAAGCCTAAATGCTCCTTTTTTGAACTGTGCCCCCGTTTACGGACAGTTTAAAAAAGCGCCTATGCAGCTAATAAGTGGCCCAGGTATTGTACCAGGGTCATTTTATTTAAGCCCCATTGATAACGGTGATGGTTATATTCTTCGATTACTCGATCTACTTCTCTCTTAACCTCTTTTAAATTATCTAAGGATTTATACTCTGCTAAATCCTTAAAATGTCCAAAGAAGCTTTCCATTGGTGCGTTATCCCAACAGTTTCCCTTTCGGGACATTGATTGAGTTATGCCAAGCTTTTTCACTTTGCTTTGGAATAGAGGATGCGTATAGTGGACACCTTGGTCAGAATGTAACATGGCTTCTGGGTGAAAATGATTGCTGACAGCTACTTTTAACTTTTTTAACGTCTTATAGACGATATCCATCTCTAAAGATGTGGACAAGTGGTACGCAATAATTTCCCTTGTAGCTCCATCCTTTACGCAAGATAAATATGCTTTTTGACCCTTTCCAAAATAGAGATAAGTAATGTCAGTAAGCAGGACTTTCCCTGGTTCTTCCTGATTGAATTCTCGGTTAAGAAGGTTAGGGCAGGTTCGATGTTCCTGGGTTGCCTTGGCCATCTTACGATAGGGATTGGCCTTCCTTACTTTGGTTACAAGATTATATTTTGCCATTAGACGCCTAATTTTTTTGTGATTCATTATGGCTGTATAATCATTCTCCATAATCATTTTAATCTGGAGGGCACCTACTTTTTCCTTTTTGCTAATGAAAATTTCTTGGATTAACTCTATATCCAATTCATCCTGCTCGTCACGTTGTGCACGTAAAGGTGCAGCCTTCAACCAATCATAGTAGCCACTACGGCTTACACCTGCCAGTTTACACAGGAAGGAAACAGCTTTCTTTAACTGATGTATTCTTAACGTTTTCTCGATTAGAGAAAACTTTTCAGCTGCCGTTAAAATCGTTTCTTCTTCAGCGCCTGCCTTTCTAACTCTTCCAGCTTTTTTAGGAAGTCATTCTCTGCCTCAAGGAATTTAATTCTTGCCTCAGCTTTTCGTAATTTCTCTTCCACGGAAAGATGCTTTGAAGAAGGGCGTCCTGTACTCCCTTTGCCTCTGCGTTCTGTAAGGAAACCATCCTCTCCAAACCTTTTATACGAATCCCTCCAACGCCTAAGACAACGTTTAGGTTGATCTTTACCGATCATGTTGAGGTCAAAGCCATGTTCAATAAAGATTTGTGATGGTGTTTTTCCACTTTTGTAATCCGTAACTGCTTTTACCTTAAATTCCAGGACTATACGAGATTGACCTTTCAGAAACGCTCACAACATTAGGATTCTTCTCAAGCTCTTTAATTTGGAATTCATTATAAATATTCTTACTCATGATAATCCTCCGCCCATATTCATTAAATCTATTGAAACACAAAAAACCCCGGATAGGGGCACTTTTTTATCAGTGTCCGTTATCCAGGGTATAGTTCATTTTTAGGATTTAGGCTTTTGGTCTTCAGCAGTCACGCCGATTGTGGAATATCATTTTCTATTGAATAGTATCGTTGTACTGTTCAGAAATCATTGTTTAACTTATAAACTTTTTCAGAAAAATGGCGATTAATTAATAAAATTAATGACGGTTAACCATAAAACGGCATCGGAAGGTACTGTTTACCAATGCCGTTTTTGCCTCTTAAATAACCACGGTGAACCATTCCACAAGTTAGGTAAGCTAGAAGAATTTCAATCTTAATGTTTCCACACTCAACATGGCTTGAGTGGTGGTCGCATAAAATTATAGATGTAGTAATGTTTACCCTATACTTTTCAAATAATAATCATGTTAGCATGTGAAAGGCAATATTACATCATGCCTCCGAAGGTTGAGAGTGTGTAATATCTAGAACGTTTTATACATAAAGTCCATTATTTCAAGGAATTAAATTATAGGTGCAACATCTTTAACGGAAAATTACCATTCTTCATGACATTGCGTTTAGATTACTCTTGTAAATTTATCGACATTACAAAGAAACTTGAATTGGGTTATATGAGTAATACTTTTACCTAATCCACTAATTTAACGCATAATCATGCCAACTTCTATTATTTCTAAGAATTCCTATAGTTTGTTAAAAGAGAGAATAAATTTTGCTTGCGCTCGCCCAACAGCTACAGCAGTTTGATTTAATAGATAGTCAATTTGAATTACTTCAGCTTTTTGCTTTTCATACTTTTTATTTTTTTCAGATAAATATCTAGACTTTGAAAAAGCATCTCCTACTAAGGCTATGACATATGTTTGAGAATTTGGTTTATTTTGAACTTCCTTTAACTTTCTCCAAATCTCCTCAGCTGTCAAATTATTTGGGTTAAGAATCTTCCTATTTGCTTTTACTTTATAATACTTGTTAACCCACTCCTTCTCCCAATAAGAGTAATTAGGTCTTCTTTCGCTTTCTTTATTAACATAATCAAGATTTTTAACAATCTGTCCACAAACCTCTTGAAAAGCTGAAGCAGACAATTTGGATTCACCCGCTTTACAGTGAATGAAACAAACTGTATCTGTTGTTTCACTAATTGTAATAAAATCAGCAATCTCAGATTGTAAATCCGTACAAATAACATAATCAGCCTCTTGTAAAAGGGTTTTTATCGTAGATGTATTAGTAGTAATATTGGCTCCTTTTTTTGCAACCAAATAAAACAGTGAATTTGGATCCCACATTGTTTTATAAACCTTAGTACCGTTTTTCTTTTTACCTTTTTCGTTTATTTTTTTTGTTCGAGTTGGCAGGGCTAATTCATATTCATCAAAAAAGTTTTCAAGCCAACTATAATCAGAAGGAATACCAGTTTTATAGAAATCCCCCCTAAAATAGCGGTGGGTATTACCTTCTACGATAATTTGAAAAGCCTGCTCTTCATTCAACCAATCTAATAATTGAATTTTACTTTTATTTTTTCTTAAAATATACACATTTGGATCAGTTGTAGGTTGGGTGTATATAAGGATATACTTACCTTCTTTTAATGAAAATTTAATTTCTATCTCATATGAATTACCATCCCACTCAAGTTCAAACTTCGAATCTTTTATAGTATAAAATAATTGGTCTAGCTCCGTTAAAGTTCCATAACTTGTTCTTAAATCAATGTCTTCTGCATTTGACTGGAGTAGAATTGATTTTGGGACTACTTTTGCTGGAATATCTGATATAGGAGCAAAGCGATTAAAAATTCCATGCTCTTGATAAGATGTATTTGTTATTTTCGTATCTATCTCTTCTAATCAATCTAAGTATGAAGGTAAAGTTATATATTCTGTACCTTGTGATATACGTGCATTAGAAAACCCTATGTAATTCCTTATACTCGGAGTCCCTATCTTTTTCTTCCTACTTCCTACCAAGGTAGTACAAAGATTAAACTTATCATTTACATCAGGAACCATTGTAGATACATCTTGTGAATCCACAATCATTCTGTTGAAACTATTATAATTTATACTCCCATTTTGTATAGTCACTGAGGAAATATGAGAATCATTCGATAAAATTTTCTTTAACTGAGCTGCATTAACTTTTTTCCACTTATCATAAATGAGAGAAGGTATATATTGGTTACTAGAATAATAATACAACTTATTTTGAAGTAAACGAAATACTGCAATTTCTAATTTGATTTCAAGAAAGCTATCATTAACCAAAATACTACTATTTTCGTACCTTGAATATACGATACAGGCAGTCTGTTTATCTCCTATATTAATTTTTTCTAGTATTAAGAAATCTAAACTATTAAACTCATCTATAATATTTTCGCTAAAGTCATTAATATACGACTCTACATCATTAATATCCTCAATGGCTTCAAAAACATTTGCCTTCATTGGTAATTGATATTTTTTTATTCTTTCTTCAATTGTCTGGTCATCATTCACAGAAAAACGTTTTAAAAACTTCTTATTAAGATAAGTTGTAGAAGGATTAGCATCTTTGACCTTCATAAAATAATCATAGTATCTGAATACTATTTCTTCAGGGTTTAAAGATATTAATCTTTCATACTCTGTATATGAGTCCCACCAATCTTTTTGATATGTTTCATTCTCCCTTAGCAATATTATTGCCTTTCTAGGTTCGCTTCCTTGTCTGATAACCCGACCAATTTGTTGTATTAATGAACGTGGATCAGGTAGTGGTTCATAAATACCTAATATACAAAACTGTTGATTATCAATACCTTCTATGAGTTTATTTTGATGAATCCAGATCCTTACATCGCTTGTTCTAAAATCTTCTGGAACATGGACTGTTAATAATTCATTACTATCATTCTTAAAGCGTTCATGTATACCAATTACTGACACCTTATCCTTCAATATTTCAACCATTGCACGTATTTCATCGGCACTTCCACAACGGATAATACACTTAATTTCTTTTTCGTCACAAGATTCTTCAAGAACATAATCACTATACCTATTATATATCCTTTCAGCGAAAGTCTTTATTTCGTTATCAATGTTCATATATTCAAACGCAATATCTCTAATAACCCCTGAGTTTTCGCAGCTTCATATAGTATGAATAAGTATAATTATTATCTAGTTGAAATTTATTACTATCATTACGAACCGGCGTTGCAGTAAATAAAATAATATTTTTTCTCAAATGATCTTATGACGGATTGCCAAGTATTAGCGGGTTCCTTATGTCCTTCATCAAACAATACCAAATCTACTTTGTTTTTAAGGCCTCTATATAGTTCATTGTGGTTTTCTTTAAGCGTAAGTAATGATTGAATGGTACAAATAAAAATAGTTGGTGAATCTGGTACGCTTGTTAATTTAGATGGAATAATCATATGAATAGTTTTAGTAAGACGAAAAGAAAGCCCCATTTTAACCCATACTTCATTTGATATATCTTTTACTATTTGATCTCTGACGGCTTTTGTAGCAGTAACTACAATTACAGACTGATTAGGAGTAAGCTCGCTTCCAGTTACTGCAATAACTGTTGATTTCCCTGTACCCATTGGCATTTTAACAAGTGCCTGTTTCATTGAATCACTTGAAATATATTGTCTAATCATTGAGAGGGCCTCTATCTGATATGGGCGTAACGCTTTTAATAATCCCTCATCTAGTTGTGCATCAATCATTATTTTCACTCCTTTTGATCAAATTTAAAATTTTCAAAACTACACCTCTAGGTTCTTTTACATAAATATTGTAGATAAATCTTTATTTTTTATCTCTAGATAGTGCCTTACTCTGAGTTTTCTACTACTCTTTTTGCGCATTATTTTTAACAATCTGCACAAAAACATCAATTAATTTTCCCAATTTGACATTTCAGATAGATCTTTTCAGTATTAACAAGTGATAAATATAATACGAAAACAATTTGTTTAGATTAATAGTCGTTATACTAATATTAATGTTAAAAAACCAAAAAATGTCGAAAAAGCACGAAAAAACTAGAATTATGTTTTAAATAATGAATAAACAAATATTCAGTACAAAAAATAAGAGTGCGATAATGGTAGTTTTCGCACCCTTATTTTATAAGATTAGTTTAAAGAATTCCCTTTGCATTCTTAATGATATACTTCGATAAAAAAGTTGAAAATATTTATAAAATACTTTCTAACTGGACTTTTTCCCAGTAATTAATATGATTATTAATGTTTCTTAATCTACTATATAGTATTTCATCTAAGTTTATTTCTTCTACATCAATATCATCTAAATAATTATTTGATAAAGATAATGCAGTCTCTCTCGGTACTCCCATTTCAATTAATTTTCTTGTAATAACTCTATAAGATCCCATTTCCAAATAAGACAAAAAACTACTTTCAGGTAAGAAAATGTTGTAAAGTGGTTTTAATAACGCTGGAAGTTTGTACGTAATCGTATTTTGAAGCAAGGAAATAGTTTTTTCAATTTTACTTGAATCATCATGATATTCTGTATCCAAAATTTCGGATAAAGGAGTCTCTTTTATCCACTTTTCAGCATTAATACAAAGAGAAAAAATTAAGCCTTCATTTTGTATTCCTAAATGCTTTTTGTAGTAGAAGGGAACTTTATCTTTCATGTATAAGATTAGATAGTACAGATTATTAGAAATATTTCTTTCACTAGGGGAACTTGGTAAATAAGGTTTATTTTTCTCATTATATAATCTATCCAACTCAATTGGATCCCAATATCGATTAAGTATACAAATATCCTTTGGGACTGACAAACTTTCTACAGCTTTTTTGATTTTAACTAATTGGTTTTCAGGAATATTTATTCCTACTTCATCCAATCTCTTTTTAGCTTTTAACCCATATTTCAACAAATTATATCTTACATATGGCAACAAATAGGAACTGTCTATATCATCATTGGAAGGGGTATTATTCACTAAACAATCTATAAGAATATCTTTATTAAAATTAAAATTTTCTTCATACCCGGCTCTTAATTCCTTATCAAACGATTCAAATAGTGACTCCTGCTTATTAGTCTCAATCTCAAAAGAGTTTTCATCGAGGACAAAAGTTCTTCCTATTAAGTCCTTCATTAATCTACCTGCTCTACCACGCAGATTTGCAAATTCATAATTAGATAACTTCGGAGGATTATCCCCTCTTTTATCGACAAATAAATTTGGATTTCTTATTATTACATTTTGTGCCGGTAAATTTACACCTTGCATTAAAGTAGTAGTACAGACAACATTTCTTATGAACTTATTTGTAATCGCACTTTCAAGGACTTTTCTAATATGATGTGGTAACCTTCCATGATGATATGCTACCTCATACTTTAAAGTTTCAACTAAATCGTATTTTGGATGAACAGTCCTTTTTACATAATCAATTAATTCGGAGACTTTATCACAACTAGTTGTATTTATAGATTCTTCTTTTATTGCAAGCGCTGTTTTCCTCGCCTGAACTGCATTAGGCGAAAAAATTATGTTTATTGATTCTTCCCCAGACCTTTTATTATTGACTTTAAGTATCTATGAAAACTTTCTGTATACCTTTGCTTGCCTATTCCATTTATGTATTCAGTATTATTTATTATTAAGACGTTTGGCTTGTCAATTACATCTGAATATTGCTTTAAATAATATTTATTTCCTTTCTTGCTAACAGAGTATGTTAAGTTCACTACTGGTGACTGTTTTGTTTCTTGCTCTATTGCATCTTCTCCAAAAATATCTTTAGCTAATTCTTCAATTTTTTTTATTCTTGGCCCTGATATTAAAATTTTATCAGGTAATGAATTATTTCTAAATTCAATTAAAGTATCAAAAAGGGTCTTAGAACGATCATCGTCTTCTGATGCCACCCTTTCGATATTTTGTATCTCATCTACAATCAAAAATCTTAAATTTGGGAATGGGTCTTCCATATATGCAAAGGCACCTATTGTCCTTTCTTGAGTAAGTACATAGATTCTATTTTCTAATCTCTCATTCTCATCGAAAGAATTATAAATTTTGTAGTCCTTTATGCCAAATTTATTTAAAATTTTTCTAAAATCAGAAGAAACCTGAGATACTAAACTCAAATTAGGGACAATATATACAACTGTACCTTTTTTGGAAAGTAATTTTTCTATTACTTTTAATAAAATTACAAATGACTTACCTGCAGAAGTGGGTGCTGATATTCCAGTAATTTTATATTTATCAATTTTATCCCATACTTCCTTTTGAAATTTTGTTAAAGTAAATTTATTCTCTCTGATTTCAACTTCGAAGTTCCTTCTATTAATCGAGACTGACAATTCTGATATAAAACTACTAAACCGTAAGTGTTTGTTATTTATACTATCATAGTTTTCATCTACCATTATTGCTGTTGGAGACAAACCAATCCTTGAAAGTGCTATAACTAAGAATTCGGTCAGCCCAGTCCAATTTTCACGCTTATATTTAAAAAGTAAAGTACACAACAATGTCACATTTTTTTGAGACATCTCATCTGAGTTCATAGATAGTTCATCGATTAAACCGATTAGTTCTGGTAATTCCTTATCTTCCAAAGTAATTTTTCGATTATCAATGAATTGAAGCTTATTCGCTACAAACTCTAAATCATATTTAAGTAACTTGGTTACTAACCTTTTATCGTATTGGTTCATTTTGTAGTCACCTAACAAATGTATCACCTCATTTGATTAACGAATCTGATCTTGAAATTCTTTTACTAAAACATCTAGTTCCCAAACTGGAAATAAGATATAATTAATCCTTTCCAATAAACCTTCTTCAATTGTTTCAAATAATTCATTTTCTATTTTTTTACATTGATCTATTATTATATTTTCAATTTGAGCTTTTATCTCGTCTTCACTGGTTAATTTCAATTTAGAAGTCTCGTTATAGCCGATAACACAAACTAAATGAACTTCAGAATTTTTGAGTATCCCCCTCTTATAAGCCCTAGCAACCTTTTCTAATGATTCGTCCAGAAAATCATTGTAAATATATAATCCAATCTCTTTTCTATGATTTTCGAAAGTTGATAAAATACTGGTAATGGAGGTTTCAAAAGCAGCTTTAAATCTATAAGCTTTTGTATAAATTTTTGATTCTCCAAGAATTATAATATTTTTATCATTTTCTTTTTTATAATGAATCGCATCAGCACCAAATCTTTCATGACCAGTGGACGTTGTAATCGGCATTTTCCTTATTAAAGGTACAGCCTTAAAATAATGTTGAATAAAATTAAATAAAATAAGTTCGCCAATTTGACCCTGTAAATTTAATTTTCGATCATCTCTATCGCGAAAATAGCTTAAAGACAACTTTCGAAGTTTCGAATTTGCATTCTGACTAGAACGATTTTCCTCATTAATCATTTGATCAATTATTTTTTGTGCTTTGGTATTTGAATAAACCCATTCACAAATTGTATTTACGAGTTCCTCTAAAAATTCTTCCCTATATTCTTGTAAATCCACATAATTGATGCAAGTTCCATAGTGTCTTTTATTAGGCTTTAAATTAAAAGACTGGTTTATAAGGTAAATATGATTCATTAAGGAGTCAGTATGAGTAAGTAGATTACTAATCATCTCATCGGTAATTTCGGTAAATTCATACATAAAACAATTTCCCTTCTACATCTAAATATTATATTAAAATTGCATTGAACCTTGTTTAGCTTTATTTGATATAATATTTTAGTTAGTACAACTCATTATAAATTAACTTACGATACAAATTTTACCACAAATAAAAGAGTGTAATATGGTAAATATGCACTCTACTAAAAATAAAGCTAAAAACCTGCAGAACTAATGCAGGTTTTTAGCTTTATTTCCTTAACTCTTTATAAGCCTCACTAAAACAGTATTATAAAATGAACGATATTCAGAAAGCTTCAAATAGGACCCCAGTTGTTCTAAAAAATAAATTCTTTTATCTTCTTTTTACAATTTTTTACAATTCTATTAGTAGTGTAAATAAAGACCTACTGTAAATAACATAAAAGTTAATTCTTGCTAAACCAAGTTCCAGTACTTTCTATATATTCTTTAAAATCATAATGTAATTGGGCTATTTAAACTCTTTATTTCGTACGTAAATCCTTAGGATTTAATAAAGTATCTGAATTTCTTTTATTAAGAAGTATTCTCCAACACTTTGAGTCCAATCAAATTGCTCCCTGAATTCCTGTTTAATTTCGACCAATGGATATAGTCACCCGCCACATCACGCAGTTACCGTACTAGGTGACTATCCCTCGCTACATACCGAATTTATCCGATATAATTATTGACTTTTTAATATTAGAGTATAAAATTCCAAACTAATACTCAAAATGTCCGAGTTTTGCCCTTCCAGTTATTCCTATAATTCATTATACTCTTGCTATGAGTTTATAGGAGGAAAGATTACAAATGCATATAGGTAGGTATTTAAGAAAAAAGAGGAAAGAAAAAGGACTTTCCATATTAGATCTTGCTTTTGAAGTCGGAGTTGATGAAAAGACTATTCGGAGAATTGAAAAGGAAGAAAAACCTAGTAAAACAAAGAGCCTTAAAAAGGTTTACGTTGCTCTTGGTATCTCTCCAATGGACAGGCAAATATTTAATGACTTGTTGAAGTATGATAATGAAATGAATCACCTAAATCCTTTGGGTCTATATAATGACTTAGGGGACAACGGTCCACAAGAAATACTTAGTACTTTAAATGAGAACCTATTAAAGGGATATGAGTTAGCTAAGCAGGGAATGTTCCAAGAGGCTTTACAAATTTATTTAGCATTATCCAAGCTTTACCCAAAAAAGTTTGCTTACATAGCATGTGCAACTTTGTACCAAATGTTAGATGAACATGAAAAAGCAATTGAATTTACTGATAAAGTTTTGTCGTTGGAAAAAGACCAGTTTGAAGCACTCTTCATAAAAGGAACAAGCTTAGGTGAGTTGAAACATTACGATAGTGCTATGGGAATATTTGAAAAGGCATTAGAGTTAAAAAAATCTTATCCACTGCATTATAATTTGGGTTATATCAATTGGTTGAAGAAAGACTATGTGTCTGCAATTAAGCATTATAATAAGTGCTTAGAAATTAATCCCGACTATGCATCGGCGCATTTAAATGCAGGAGTTTGTTATTTTGACATGATGCGCTTGGAAGAATCATTATTTCATATCGATGAAGCAATCAGATTAGAACCGAATATGTATCAGGCTTATGGAAGAAAAGGGGAATATTATCGTTTTATAGATCAACATGATGAAGCTATAAAATACTTTGTAAAATGCCTGAAACTGAACCCCAAAAACTACCAAGCTCTGTTAGGCATATCTATTAGTTTTGCCATATTAGGAGACATTTCTCAATCTTCCATCTATTTCAAGAGATTTTTTGAATACTATTTAAATAATTTAATTGATAATAATGGGGTTCCTGGAAGAAACGTTCAAATCGTGGATATCGGATATAAGAAGACTCGATTTATTGAAGTTAAGTACGAAAACCAAAATCACATTACAGTATTTATCAACGGACTCTCAATCCCTTTGAATATGAATAAAGGAAAAGGTTTGATTTTTATTGGTTCTTCGGAGCTAAAGGATTCCACAGGTTCTATACTATATCCTGTAGTAGGAAAATTATACAGGGATGAAGTAGAATTTGCCGAAGTCAAAACCAAAGTACAAGATTCAGTAGAGCTATTTAGATATTTTGATGAACCCAGATATATTGATTTTAAAAAAGATATAAAGGTAAATATTGATGAACGTGAAAATAATGTATTGATAAAAATAACATTTGGTGAGAAATATGTAATTGCAGGGATTACCGATAGCAAGACGGGCGGACTAGAGTCTTTTATTGAGCATTATAAAAAACATGGACAATTCCGAGTCCACTTTGAATGTGCAACAGAAATGTTTGTAATTGATGGACTTAAGAATGTCTCAATTAATCTATTAAATAGTAATTCAAAATAATCAACGAAGTTATTGGATTCATCGCCTGGCACGCCTCGCTTAATCTTGTTTCATAAAAATTGTTCACAAAGAGTTTTTAAGAATAGCTAAGAAAAGAGGTCCAACCATTAAGATTGGACTTTTTTTCTTAGCTTTATTTGTACAATTTTTGCAACAGCTTCAACTTGTCCAAAGTGTATGTGGTAACACATGGGATGTTGATGAGTATTACATATGAATAATGTATTGTATAATATCTACATAATTTCAAGAATATTTATAAATTCATCAAGTAATTACGCATCACACCTAAGGTTATGAAAAGCCGACAAAGAATGTTATTTAAGTAACCACTATTTCATGTAAAGCATCAGTACTAATATACATCTCCAAATTCTTGTTGTGACCCTTATTAATCTGATTTGTGATACTTTATTATAACCTCATAATTTCTTTCTTTTTAGCATCAAACTCGTCCTTTGTTAAAACACCCATATCAACAAGTTCTTTTAGCTTTTTCAATGTTTCGATCTGCTCGTCAAAAGACATTGAAGAACTTGACGTTGAAACTGGCTGGCCTTGAGGTCCAATATTCTGGGCCATGTTCATTCCAAAGAGCATACCTCCGCCGTTTCCAAGTCCATTATCTTGAATACCCTGAGCAATTTTTTGCTGTGCGGCAATATTGGAAGCTCTCTGTGAAACATCTTCATACGCTCTCATATTCATCTTGTTTGCAGAGAACTGGTTAACAAGCTCTCTAGATTCTGGTGAAAACTCGATATTTTCAACCGCAACCTTAACAAGTTCAAAACCGAATCGGTCTATCCATTTGCCAGCATTATATGAATCCTCAGATATTCTCTTTGAAATTTCAGCTGCCTGTGAAGGCAATTGAGAAATCCTATATGTAGTTGAAAGTGAATTCAATGCAACGATAAATGATTGTACAAATTCTGAAAGGACTTGTGATCTCACTTTTGGATTATCAAATGAATAGCTACTTACGTTAGCTGGCACAAAGTTTTTTATAAACTTCTCAGGATCAACAATTTTAATAGAAAAACTACCATATGCATAAATTTCGAGGTCGCAACCATAATACATATCATTATAAACCTGAGGGCCACGTGTTCCAAATTTAATATCACGAATTTCACGTAAATTGACAAATGCAATTCTCTTTTCCGAAGAAGAGATACCACCGTAGCCGATTCTGTCTTTTGCCTGTTTAAAGATTGATGCTGCTATACCATTACCATTAAATACGCTTTCCTCACCATCTTGATATTCATAGCCGCCAGGAGTAGTGATAATGTTTTCAATTCCGGCTTGGCTAAAAATGAAGGCTGCTGTATTTTCAGGCATAAATATTTTTGAGCCGTTTGATATAACATCCATTGAGCCATGCATATTGACTCCACGCCCAATGTTATTCGTTTTAAGTATTCCAGGTGCTACAGCTGTATGTTCATCAAAATATCCAGCAGTTATTAGTTTTTTCCACTGATCAGTAAAGGATCCTCCTACCGAATCAGTAATTGCTTTTAAAACTCCCATAGTCATCAACCTCTCTCATTATAATATTTGGTCTGTATCACAATAACTGCAGCGAATGCTTTGACCTTTGGTTCCAGTAAGAGGTGACATACAACCGATACATTTTTTTGTAGCCTTTACCTGGTTCATCCGCAGCTTTGCTTTTCGATTTAATTCCTAATGTTCCTTTAAAAACACCTATAGTATCTTTAAGCGTTTCTGCTACAATTTCTGCTCCGGGAATTGCAAATTGATTTGCTACTAAATTTGACTCTCTCCCAATTAATACCTTGCTAATTCCATTAACATATTTCACAATTTCCTTTTTGGCTGAGCTTTGAAATTTGAAAGTCAATTGGCCATTTGTAAAATATATCTGAAGATTAGGTATACCATTAGTACTTTTACCCATAATAGCCTGTGCTTCGCCATTTATGATTTTCACCTGATTAAGTGGGTACTTCCGCACACTTTTTGTATTTCCAAGCAAGCCCTTACTAACATGGATAATGTTCATGTTAGTAAGAATAAGTTCATCGGTAAATGCGGTCATAAGCCCGCTTCCTTCACAAACACCGGTACTCTGAATAAGAATTGATTCACTTGGCTCTAAATTGTATTTTACCATATTTGTCCTTCTCCTAAGCTCTATTATTGAAGTACAGCCTTTCCTTTAATTCACCCAAATTCATCCTATACTACTTTAAAATATGTTTACTTTATTGATGTAACGCTAACCACTACATTAAATATGGGCGGTCATTATTGACTGTTACTTCAAACCACTCGGAACAAAGAAAATATTCTTCTACATAATTTATTGGTGGAGGATAATATCTTGAGTGACTTTTTCCAAGTGTTAAATTAGCCTTTTTACAGAAGTGGATACTATATACAAGGCTTTTATTCTACCTTTTCCGTAATCATCTAACCATCCCATTAGAACCTGCTCTACTACTTCCTAAGAGTTGCTATTTTAGGAATTTCACTCCTGCTATTTTACTATATTTTGGTTTATATTTACACAAGAATAGTGCCTGTGGGACCCGATTTAGCCAAGGTCTACAATAATATTCGGGTAAGAAATATATCAATTCAGAGGCAACTTACAGTTTTACCAATAAGCTGTTATGGAAGGGTACACCGCACCTGCTAAATAGCCGAGGATATTTTTGTAAAAAGAGTTTTTTTGTAAATTTTAACTCAATTAATTGTGTTAAAAAAGGATCAATGATTGATTCAGTAACAACTTGAATAAAAGCAGGAAAACCCTATTGGTCCCTGCTTCTTTTATTGTTGTTTCTAATATTATTATAATATGATTTATTTCAATTCAAGCTAGATGCAAATCATATTTATTGTAAGCATTCAGAATTACATCACGTATCTCTTAGTTGTTCAAGTGTGTATGGCAGTGTGGCTATCAGTTCCTGCTCCTCATCTAGTCTTTGTTTAGAAATATTGTTAAACTCCTTTTCACTTATGCTAACACTTCGCAAAAATGTATTTTAGTAGGGAATCATGAAGTGTAGAAATTCTAATAACAGTCACTAACACATATTATCTCATACCCTGAATTTCTTTAATTTTCATAGACTGCGACCTAATAACATGTAGTATCCTTTCACAAACTAAATTAAAACACAAATGGGTCATTGTTAATTTCATATGTATGCAAAGACAGTGGGTATTCTATTTTTGTAAGTACAGTTTTCCCTATTATTCTTGCTGCAAAATAGCTAACAATTGCATCTTCTACTGAAAATAATCTGGCCCTCTCATCACGCATGTTAACTTCATGTTTTGCCTTGTTAAATAAAACGATAAAATTAAATAATGAATTAATGAGCACTTCATCAAAAATATTTTTTTCTTTTGCTTCATGTGCTAATTTTCCTAAAGTAGATTTGGAAAATCTTAATTTACCCATTAATTTTGTACTGACAACAAAGAGCCTCATAACAGCTTCTAAATGCATACCACTATAATGTATAACATGCCTAGCATGCAATCTAACATCTAAAACATCAATTTCTGACCTTGCATACTGTAAAGGTCGAAAGAGCTCCCTCTCCAAACCTCCTGGGAAAGGGTTTTTCTTCGGATCAGCGGGCATACAGTAGCCACCAATTCCTCCAATTTTTTGATCCATTAACCATAAAACTTGTGTTTCATATTTTTCTTTCTTTGTTTCTATTTCATTTAGGAAAGTTTTAATATATCCTCTTTGTTCTTCATTCAAAAGCTTTTTAAAAATAAGCTTTGTCTCTGGAAGTGCCCCATTCATATATTTCTCTCTCCAATTTAATTATGTTGCATTTCAATTTGTTATCTAGAAAGGAAAATAGAGGGTTCAGTCGTTCAACATCATAGCCTTTTATTTGTCCCTTATCCCCTTGAACCCGTCAGCCAAAATGGATACTGCTCCTTTACTTGCAGCTGATAGGAGATTAGTCTTCGTTACGTTTACTTTCTCTTCTTTTCTTGGTTCAAGCCCATTTCGATAAACAAACTTTTTTCTTAATATTGATTTTTTTTGATTGTAATAGAGAACAAATCTTTTTAAGTTCGAGCTTTGATCGGTGTTCCTCCAAATCAAATAAAAGCTCGTGTGATCCTCCCATTCGTCTACCGATAACATAGAAGATAGTAAAGATAGCTGCATTAGATTAAGGTCATTGTTTAACCTTACGATCCGGTCGCATGTGAGTTTCGGTTCATTAACACTAGGAAGGTTATCCTCAGAAACACCCTCAAACTTCTTTAATCGTTCAACAAATTGATTATGGGTTAGTATTGGAAAGCGTTCCTCAATTGTTTTTTCGATGTCTTCATTCGTTACTTGTAATTGAAGAATCTGTAATTGCTGTTGGATTAAGTCTGTGTATTCCGTGTACGATTCTCGAATCGGATGCATGCGCTGATGAATGAGTTTCAGATGAAGTCCTAGTTTGGCTTTTTCAGCACGTACCTGCTGGTAATTTTCATCATCCTTTAACAGTAAGTCTTTCGCAACAATAGAAGATAGGGCCAGCACAAGTAAATACTGTACTTCTTCAATCTGGATATCTAGAGTTTGATGCTCAGTATACTCTTCAAGAGCTTTAACAACCTTACACAACTCCTCCACAATCTCATTTTTAGAGTAAAACTCATTGCCTAGTTTATAATACACCTTTAGTAAGAAACCACAATAAATCGTCAAGTTCCTCACAAAAGCGTCAGGAGAGATTTTTTCTAAAAAGGCGGAAGAAGTGATACCTTGGTGTAGCTTTTTTGTAAATCGGTACATTCTTCTTAACAGCTTTTCTTTCAGATCATGTGTTAATTCACCACTTCCCTGATGGGGTGATTGCTCACTGCTTACTTCTAGAGTCGTTGCCCCTACTTTGTTGAATTGACTTAGAATGGAATGGATAAGGCTTCCCAATACATCTACCCCACCAACAGAGCCATACTTAATTTCTTCTAAGCTTTCATCAACATAATAGTCCTCGAGATTTACACTAATTTCTGTAACATTACTCTCACTTATTTCAATATGTTGATGAACAGCTGAACTTGTTTTAAACCCGGTTTTCTTTTCTTCCATATCCTCTTCTGTAAGAACTAGCCTATAATGTAAATCTTCAAGTAAACTAACGATATTTTGATAATCTTCTAAATAAGGGTCCTCCTTCAAACTCTCATATGGCAGCTTCTTCACGTTTTCAAAATGCTGTTGAAGTAATTCAATATGATGAACCCATCCAGATAGAATAAGCGATTCCCCATTTATAAAGGCTACAAACTCCACAATAGAAGAAGGAGTACAATCCTTAAACTCATACGTCCAAACCTGAGCGACTATCGCCTTAACATGACCTTCTATCCCATTTAAAGAAAAACGTTCTATATACTCATTTGTTTTCACTTTTACTGTAAGACACTTATTTTCATAGATTCCTTCCACAAAGCGAACGGGAATTAAAGACGTTTCGTTGGTCTCATCTTCCTCAAGAACAGAAAAGCTATCTGGAATGAGCTGTTTAATCTGTATACTTTGAGAAAAAAACGATTCAAATGTTCCTCTAGCAGCCTTCTCTACAACTATCGCTTCACTATTTCCAGCATCCTTAAATGTTTGTAAAAATGCCTGACGACTACAATTGGCACTACCATAAACAATGACTTCCTCCTCATCACCGACAAATCGAAAAACCTTCCCGTGGTACCGCTTGTCCCAATCCTTATGAAAGACAGCCTCATAGATAGAAAATCTAGTACTTTGCAGAAAGTGTTTTGGAAAGTTTGTTGTTCCGTTTTGCAAAAACACCTTAATTTCACTATCAATAAAAGCATTTTCCCATGTATTTAATACTGAAAGAGAACGGTCAAAATAAGGAGAGAAGCACTCGATTAAACGAATGTTGGTTGGTAAAATTCCAGCCAGTTGTTCCTGAAGAGAGCGGGTATGATTATGTAAGATATGTACCAATCCGTTTGAGTTTGTTAGTTGAAACAAGTAATGAAATCCTGCTAGCTTTTGAAAGATTAACTTCCAAAGCTTCTGATCTTGTTCGTGATGGAGAGAATAAAATAAGTGATACGCTGCTTGAATAATAGCTAGATGTTCTGTGTCCAGCTCTTCTTCATTATATGTAAATACATTGAAAACCTCGTGATTTGTAATAAAGCCCGCTGGTGTTAAATTTCCGCTTCCAATCATGAGCTTGGCCTTCTTCTCACCTAACAAAAGATACATCTTAGGGTGAAAGGCCTGATTTGTTTCTACACCTTTCACCATATAATGAGTACCTAGCTCTTTAATATTGGGCTTTTGAATTGACTCCTGCAAGCAGTTTTGATCCACTACTAACCCTACATACGTACAGTTTTGTTCTATCAAATGCCGCATGATCATCTTTTCAAAGAAGACGAGATCAATCGAGTAGGAAGTGAACAACGAAACTTTATATCCTGGTTCATTTAACTCATGGATAAGATTAACTGTTTTCATTTAAATTCACCTGACCATAAGGTGTTACAGAAAAGGAACCGTTTATTCCTTTTATTAACTGTAAGTCCTCTAAAATCGTTAAGCCTTGGTTCACACGAAAAACGTTAAATGTAGGTCGATCATCACTTATAAAATAAAGCTTGCCATCATTTTCAACAAAATGATACGTGTCGTTCTTTGTCGTTATGATTTTGTTTAAGGCAACCTTCTGATGTTGGTCTAAAATATAATATTTTAAAATATATGACACAAAATCACTTACTAATTCATCCTGATATTGCTCACAAATAAGATCCCAAGATTTAAAGGAGATACTCTCTCTCCCACCTAGCTTTAAAAGGCTACTATGCATTTCATTAAATTCACTTCTATTTTGTAGACGACTACGTACATCTAAAAGCACTAATAAAGCATCCCAAATATGTGTCACCACACCCCTCTCATCGAAGGACATATTCTGTACATACTCCTGACGAGTATCTGGATGAAGTGGGATGAGATCTCCCAATTGATGAACGTTTTGATTTAAATCATACCCAGCAGTCGTTAATTCATCTAAAACATGCGTAATTAATTCAGAGGTTGTGTATATCCTCCTAGACATCAGATCAAGTACATACGACCACATACTATCTAAACTATACGTAAACATTTGACGAGCATGATAGATTTCCCAGCCAATCGCAACCGTCTGAAGCTCCTTTGGTAGTTGAAGCTTCTGATGATAATATCCATCATACATCGTTTTTTGCCAGATCTTAAAAGACATTTTTTGTCCTGGTAGCTGATTAATAATATTCATATAATAAAGCAATGATTGCTTTCTTAGCCTTGCTCGATCACTCTTCGGTTCTTTTGGAATAAAGAGGTTTATCAGAATAGGAAGGTCCTTTGAAACTCCAAACTTCATACTCGAAAGTCCCGCGACGGATCCGTATTCCACTAGGACATCCCTTGGAATTGGAACATCAGAATGACGATATCTTTGATAATAGGCTGTACCTTTTATAGTATTTTCAAATGACTCTGCCAGTTCTTTACCAAATGGTGTCAACCGGTCTATTTGAACACCTTTATCGGCATTAGATTCCCTTGTTAATCCTATGATTTTCATTACATTTCGATAAGTTCCATAACCTCCAAAGGAATCCTTAACATAATCTAAGACAGGCTCAAAAGCAGACTGATTGCTCACCCAAGCCGAAACCCCTTTTTTACTTCCAATTAAGGCATTTGTCACGGTTTTGCTTTTCACAGCCCAACCGATATTGGACAATATGTAAAACCACTCTTGTGTTTTTAGAAATCTCTTAAACTCTTTCAACGATTTTTCAGATGAACTATATTGAAGGAAATCATAAAGGACCCAAGCAAAAAAGGACCAATATCTAGCACGGGGTGTGATACTTGTAATACCAGACTGAAGTGTGTCAGCAATGCTAATTCCAACAAACCGAATACCAAGATGATCTTCACCTTTTATTGTATTAACGTTAGAGGTTGTCCAAACAGGACCTTGTGCAAGTTGCATGGCTATGTCCTCCTAAATTAGTTATCTATGGAACTACTTATTAATTGCAATTTCAACTATTATTCTCATCTAGGAAAAAACAAACTAATAACAAATATAGTTAAGCACATGATATTATTTTATACATTATTCAATACTAATTAAGCCATGAGCAGCTCTGTTCCGAAGATTAAACCCGTTTAGAGAAATATAAACTTGCTTTGTGTACTATTGGATAGTATAAATACCTCTTCATCATTCATTACTATATAGAATCTAAAGCAGAAGCATAACTATTTATATCCATTGCAGGGATTGTCCCCAACTTTTGTAACTCTATTAATAGTAATGCACCACCACCAAGCCATGCCAATGCAGCATTAGTCGCAGCGGCTCCTGATAAAGTATAGATAGCAGTACCTGTTGATGCAACACCAAAAGTAGTGGCAATGCCCATTGCTGCTGTTGGACCCATTGTCGCTACAGCAACTCCAAGAGCACTTAAAGTTGCACCCGCTCCAGAACCTCCAGCAGCTGCTTTTGCTTCAACTTCTGCCTTTTTAATTTCTTGTTGTTTTGTCTTGAAATTTACCACTTCAATTTCAATTTTTTTAAGTGTTACTTTGAATTCCTTTGGAGTGTTTGCTAATTTATTAATTCGTTCTTCTATTAATTTAACAAGTTTTAAAGCTTTTTCACGCTCTTTATAAAGAACATTCGTATTTTCACCTAAATCATTGGCGACTTTTTCATAACGTTCAACCGCTGCATTATAATTGTCGATTGCATTCTTTCTTAACTTTGCATTAAACATGTGATTACCTTCCCTCATAGTTTATTACTGTAATAGAGTTTTAATCTTCTTTGCTTGAGTCAAGCTTAAGAACCTTATCTATACACCAATATGTAGTTGCCCATTTTAACGGCATAATATCATTCTGCTCAAGATATTCTTTCAATAAGCTAAGCAGTTTACCTTCTGGCACAGTCCGAGAAAACTAAACTGCTTCGTTAGTGTAAGTGAAAAATTTCACTATTTCACCTATCTTCACACTAAAATAATAACAGATAATTACAATTCGTTGTTCTAATTATTCATAAATGTGAAATAATTTCCTTGAAAATGAAAAGGTACCAATGTCGTTTTATGAGGTACCATTCAAGCAAATCATCTAATCTAAAAGTTAAAGTTCGTTGCTGCGCAGTAAGAGTCTACTATGCAATATAAGAGTTACTCTACAATATGGGGCCCGTTTGCGGAAGACCGTCTTAATGAAAATCAATCAAATTCATTTAAAAAATATAAAATTTTTATTCCCAAAACTACTGTTATTTAACTTTTGATCATGAAGGTATAACGTGGTAACTTGTTGTCATTCATTGGTGCATTTTTTGTCATTTAATGGTAAAAACTTTGTCACAGCTGGTACATTTCTGTGGCCGTAATCATTCATTTAAATATTGTTAATTCGGGAAAAGTTTGCAAATCATAAAAAAGGTTTATTAAACAGTTACTATACATAGAGAACGAAAAAATGAAGGTTTATTCGTATCAAGAATCCATGTTATGATTAAGACTAGTAACTAACAGTAGGTGATAAACTTGAAAAAACAGTAAAAGTTGTAGCAGCCATTATCGAAAATGATCAAAACGAAATTCTTTGTGCCCTTAGATCACCCCAAATGGCGATACCGAATATGTGGGAATTTCCTGGGGGGAAAGTGGAGCAAAACGAAGATATCTTCACAGCTTTAAAAAGAGAAATTGCGGAAGAGTTACATTGTGAGATTGAAACGAAGGAATTACATAATTATATCACTCATGAGTATGAAACCTTTATCATTAACTTGATTGCGATTAAATGTAGCATCACCGGCGGAACGCCAACACCAACAGAGCATTCCAAATTAATATGGCTTAAAAGAGAAAATCTTCTCTCTTTAGTTTGGGCTCCTGCTGATATACCAGCTGTTGAATTATTAGTTCATGTAAAATAGTCTTCTCCGCGGAGAAGACTATACTTTTTAGTGAACTCAGTATAGAGTTTCACTGGTAATTCATTTTCTAACTCAAGTTGTACGGTTATGGGCTTATTCCCTTCAAAACGAATCGTATTACCTTTGCCAATATAAATGAATGGTTCATTTTTTCCATCTATTTATTTATACTTTCTCACAAATAAATGAAGATTAGTTCCCCTACTCTTATTGTAAATAATGTTTTTTGACCAGAATTCTTATGTTGGGCAGTTGTATGTGGTGTTTGCCATTGGAAATGACGTGTGTCTACTATTTCATCCTTGTAATTCAGTCTCTCCTCAACATCTGCCTCTTTGTGCAAGTCAATATAAAGGAAATAATCTTTTCCATTCGTGAGCAAACAGTTAGGTCATTGCTTATAGTTTATGGCCATGTTTGCTTCCTTCTCTTGGATCCGTATTCTGTGTTTAGTAAAATAGCCAAGGTTGTAGCTTAATTCCACTATATATTGGTGAGTTGCAGTATAATATTAAAAAATTACTTCATAGCATAAAAACACCCTTTCAAATTTGATGGGGAATATTTTGTAATAACTGTTCGTCAATTTGAAATGTATATTTGCTCATTATATACTGCCTTTTAACTGGATACTTTTCCCCTTGTTTTTTGAAGGAAATGTCCATTGGAATGGAGTACCCAATTGACCATTTGGTTTAGATAATTTACTTTCAATATATTCCTCCATTGGGTAAACATCAATTTCATCAGAGTGATTTTTATATACTAACATGTAATTTGCCCAATGAATATTAGGATCCCCTTCTCCCCTGCTCCTGAATAAGCCCATTCTGTAAGCTTTTTATTATATTTAGATAAATTTTCTTTCATATATTCAAATAATGTTTGATACTTTAATTTCATTTCTTTAAATCCACCACACTCTTGAAATTTTAAAAATGCCTCTTTTAATGAAGTATCAGTAATATTTAAAACCTTAATAAATGACTCTGCTTTATATTGATGAATAGAAACCCTTTTTGCACTCGATCTTTTACAAGAAAATGTTACCTGGATTCTTTGTTTATTAGTTTTAATAATTAACAATACATCTGTTTTAGGTTGTCCATTAGATGGTAATTTTGGAATATCATTTGTCACATTGATGTTTTCAATTTTTTCCCTTTTTTTATACCATTAAGTTCTATTACCTTCTTAAAAAATAAATATTGAAATCCATCCTGTGTTCTGCTGGCGGTATTCCACTTTTCTATATTTCCTTTATGACTTAGGATATTTACAATTTTTTCCTCAAAATTCGTTCCCTCAAAAGCTTTTCTTTTTCCGATTTCTAATGAATAAAGCGCTTTTTCTTCAATTAATTGATCCAGTTCACTTGTACTAATACAATCATCAATTGCAGAATATATTTTATGCTCTCGAATTTGTTTTTGATAACTAAGGCTGGTTTGCTGTTCTTTTGGTGGTAAACTATCAGGAAAAACTAAAAGCACTTTAGTAACTTTATTATTTAAATTTTTTATATGCATTGCATCCCATTGTAATTGTTTAGCTCTATCTGTTCTAATTGTTGAAGTGGAATGTATAGCCCATTGTTCTCCATCATCGAATTCTATTAAATGATCCGACTTAAATTGTGTAGGATTAATACTATATCCTTCAGAATATTTTATTTTATTCTGAGTTATATATCCCTTTTGATAATACATTTCTAAAAGCGAAGATAGATTTTTTTTATTTTTTAATCCATGCTCACTTTTGTATTTATTTTCTTCCTCCACGACCCTAACATCTCCTATATTTTGGATTCTGGTTGTTGTTATTAGGATACCATAAAAAAAGAGCAGAATATAATTCTACTCTTTTTGTTGAAAATTTTATATATTTATTAATTCTTCTTGTTTTTCATCTTCTGACCACTGCTCATATATTTGTTCAAGAGTTTTCACTACTTCTTTTGCTAAAGCAAATGCTAACAGGGGTGGAATAGCGTCCCCAATCTGTTCATATTGATCCTGTTCAGGATCCGAATGAAATTTAACATATGGCCCTTCAAACACATACCAATCCGGAAAACTTTGTAAGCGCGCCGCTTCTCTTGGGGTTAAGCCCCTATCTTTTAGTGGATGAATCATTTCATCTAAGCAATGTGATGTTACTGTAAAACTAGGATTATCTTCTTTTAAACGCCTATTCCTCGCACCATATAATTTTGCTGGAAATACATCTTTCCTTAAATCTTCTTTTCCTTCTAAAATAAGACGTTCCGCAGCAGTTTTCATACTTTCTCCCTGTCTTATTAATTCCATTCTCTTTATCATTTTTTCCCGATGATTCACTGCTCTATGACTGGAAAGAATATTTTCGTTATCAGATAAATGTTGAGGTGTACCTAGAGTTAAGCCCCTCATTTGAAATAGAAATTCCTTTTGTTGAATTTCTAGATTCTTATCAGAAAGACTAAATTTGTATTCATTATTCTCTTCACCAGCATTTATTTGGGGCAAATCCAAAAGTGCATTACCTACTGTTACATATGGAAAAATTTTATCTGAACCGTGGGTTTTTTCTGGATAACTATATATTGCATTTAAATCCTGTCGTATTGCAACTAAAAAAACACGTTCTCGATTTTGTGGGACACCATAATCACTTGCTTTTAAAAGAACTTCTTTTGGATTACGACTAGCAAGAAAGTAATTAGTTTCTCTGTCATTCGCCTCAAATTCATCACAAATGTTTTCAAAAATTGATTCATCTTTATTTTTTTTGGATAATAATCCTTTAACATTTTCGAACATTATCATTTTACTTTTTACAAATCTTGAGATTCGAAGTATGTTTAAAAATAATTCATCTCTGTCGTCTTCATGTGCTCTTTTCCCAGCCATTGAAAAACTTTCACATGGAGCACCTCCAGTAACAATATCAACCGTCTTTGTCCCGAACCGTTCAGTTAATAATTTCATAATTAATTCATTTGATACTTTATTTATGTCACCATGTATTAAAAGGGTTTTATCATTCGGTAAAAAAAACTGTTCTGGATTTTTCATTTCACCAGTTAAGTATTGCTCTAGTTCAAATATATCAGCATTGTGCGATTTTGAATATGTTTGGACTGTGGTATTAGTCCATTCAACAGCAATTAATGGTTTTATTCCAGCCCAAAAAAATCCTGTTGCCAAACCTCCTGGACCAGAAAACAAGTCAATACTTGTAAACTCCCTCATATTTACCTCCTATACGAACATATGTTTATATTTTCATTTTATCAAATATCTATTCAATTGTCCTATATAAAATTATAATTATTAACTATTTGGTTGTTTTTTTCAACTAGGATTTTATAATTGGAAATAAATTGAATTTGCTAAAAAAATCAGTACAAGGTATTTACCGAAGAATCTTTGATTACCGCCACAAGATTTTACCACCATTGCCATCTTTATTACCAATGTAAGCCAAGGGAATTTTTCGGTAATCAGTTTTTTATGATAGTTTAAAGCGTTATATTTCTTGCCTTCCTTTTTTACAAACCCAACAAGTGTAGCATCATACTAGATTTCCCAATAACCACCTATAAGTTTATCGCTAACGAAAAGTTCTTTTAAATTTTTCTCGCAACGTAGGACTTACTACCTGCAAGCCTGTAGGAACTAAATCACACTTTCAGTGGTATAAACCTTTATATAAATCGCAAAAAGCAAAAGTTTCCTAAACTGTAGGTCGGAGGTTCGAATCCTCTCTGGGACGTACAAAAACCCTTGCAATAGCAAGGGTTTTTCTGTTTTACCTGTTATAGCCATTAGTATTGAACAGCTGGTTTGCCGCCAAATTGCCACCAAACACTACCAGTTGCGACTTCATAAAAGGCTAAATAACTTAAGATGGTAATCTAAAACAGGATAATTATTAACACCCCAAGTGATTATCTTTTCGCTTAGCCTTCTTTTCCTCCCTTTTAGAGCCCTGATGAATAAAATATATAAAGCTATAACCTTTCAATTTAATTAGCAAACCTTCCCTCTTTCTCGACAACATGAAGAAAGCTCAACGCTTACTTATTTATTTTGAAGTGATTTATAATATTTTTCCATGTATTTATTTGAATCTTTTTCTGCCCAACGTTCATCATGAGGTATGCTTTCATCATATGGGTGTTTAATTGATTCACCAGTTCGATCTTGATAATAATGTCGTAATTCGTGTGCAAGTGTTTCAATCATCGATCTCCTAAATTCAACCTTCGAAGGATACTGATCCTTTGAAAGAAAAATTGGATCACCGTTTTCATCGCGTTCAGTAAGATATGTAAAGGGATATAAGTTAATAGTATTAGTGCCTTCGTCATATGTTATTTTATTACTATCATTCCAAGTTGTATAAGTTCTATCAGTATATAATCCAGCATAATCATCATCTCTGACACCTTTATCTATTGTAATTCTATTTAAAATCCCGTCGTCTTTAACACCTAAATCTTTTAATATCAATGGACCTTGAGTTTTAACGATTTCTTTTGTCATTTCTATGGCTTGTTTATTAGTTAATTGATTTTTAGCTTTTACCTCATCTTCATAATTAGAATAGAATATGACACCTGCAATAACAGCTACGAAAGCTAAGAAGTTAACAAATTTTTGAGCCATATATATCTCTCCCAATAATTAATAATTTCTTGATCAATAATCTTATCAAGGGTTCGTTTATCAATAAGTATTTTTATGCCTTTTAGTTCTGAAATATCTTATAAACTTGTTATCTTCTCATTTTTAAGCAAAAATAGAAAGACTTGCTCTTTTATTCATCTTTCTCCTCTATATCAATATTACATTGCAAAAACTGACACTTTAAGCGAAAAAACGATACCATTTATACTAAATTATACCATTAAAAGACAATTATTTTAGAAAAGTTTTGTCAAAAGTCATGAATATTTAGTTGTTAAACCCTGTTCTGCAATAAATATAATTTACTACAAATATATTACCTTCACATTTATATTACGAGTATAGCAAGTATTAATTAATGTTGAGATAAATAAAAATGACCATAAAAAAGCTCCAAATCCGCCTTAAACTAAGAAATGATTCAGTAATTAATAGGCATCTTTAAGAGCTTTTAGATCCTCTTTAGGTTTGTTGTTTTTTATTTAAGTTCCCTTGCTCTTTTGTTGTTAAATAAAAAGTCCAATTTTTCAGCTGCATCCTGATCAGCACTTTTTAAAGAATGTCCATATATATCCATGGTAGTTTGGATGTTTGAATGACCAAAGCGGCTCTAATCGTTTTCATGTGTACGTTTTGATTAATTAATAATGTAGCAGAAGTATGTCGAAGAGCATGAAAACGGATTCTAGGTAGCACATATTTTCAAAGAAATTCTGGAAACCAGTTTTGCGGCTTCTTTTGCACTTAATGTTTGACGTTCCATTTAATTACACTCCTTAAGTTTTTAAATATCCATTCTTTATTCATAGTAATAAAATATATTTAATATGATTTAAAACACAAAAATCCTTTCATCTAAGTATTGCAGATAAATTGAGCCAGTGGTGCGGAGTTTTAAGCCACGGTTTGCGGATGAATGAGCAAGTTTTTGTGTGAAAGGGAGCCAATGTTAATAAAGGAGTATACAGCCATTAGAACTGAGACCGTTCAAATAGCTGTTATCGTATTATTTAAATCTTTTATTCTCTAACTCCCTGTCAATAATCTCAATTGCCCAACGAACAAGTTCATCATGATTCAAATCCTCATCTTCGGTCCATATGCAGGAGGGTAATAGTCTACATTCAACTTGGTTCATCACTTCATTAGGTAAATACCTATGAAAAAAAACTTAGCTATACGATTCTCAACTTCTATTGGAATCATTTAATTCCCGCCAATCCGTGACGTTCTCTCATAGAGACTTCCCCATCAACTAAAACCTTATAAAAATCATGAACGATACGGTCCAGAATCGCATCAGCCACTTGTGCTTGTCCTAACTTCGAATGCCAACCTTCTGAAGAAAATTGAGAACAGAATATAGTAAATGCTCTTTTAAACCTTGCCTCAATAATTTCCAACACATGAAGTACATTTTCCTCTGAAAGGTCTGTTAATAACCACTCATCTAGTATTAATAAATCAATCTTTCTATATTTTTGAATTACTTACGGAAGCTACCATCTACTTCATATTTTTCTACAGCTAATTCATCAAGTAATACAGGTAATCTAATATATTTTACTTTGTAAAATTGTCGGAATGCATGAACCCCATAGGCATTTGAAATCCACGTCTATCCGTTTCCTGATGCACCCCTGTGGCTAACTCTAGTATTAGGTTTTTATCTAATTTGCAGTCAGGATGATATTCTATATCTTCAATTGCTGCCATTGGTTCGTTGAATGTGGCCAGTTTAATTAATCGCTCTAACTTATTGGATTTTCGACGATCATACTCATAATCTACCATCAAGTTGAATCGATCATCAAAATCCATATTACGGTATTCTTTATTCTGACTCTGTTGCCGGTACAACTCTGCATAGCACCCATTTTCATTTCTGTTAATTTGCGTAAAGTTTCTTGGTTCATCATTTATGGTTCATCAATTATGGTCCCTCCCAAAGTATTTAGCGCCACGAAAGAATCCATAGTCATTAACGTCGGTAGGATGACTATTAGTATCTGTTTTTCGTTTTTGGTTTCGCTTCTTACTTCTCTCCAATACGCCTTTTAAAACAGAAACAGTAGGGTTTGGTGATATTTCAAGTAACGATTCTGTCGCTTTTTTCTATTTCATTCTTGGAGTATTTCGCAGTTAAGTTCCTTAATGTGCTAAGAATATTTAATGCTTTTTTCTCCACATTGGTTTCCCAGATATAAGAAACAAATTGTATCATAGATGGCCCATTAGTTTCTGCCCACTTAAGATTATTTTCAGGATTATGATCCAGATATAATCTGTGATTATCAGGCATATGGTCTATGTTCGTAGAAAATTGGCCAATTTCACCGTGTAATCGTTTATAGGATGCAATTCGGGCTTACGTTGTTCTTACTATTTTTCCCTTTTAATTAATAAAAGAATATTAAACATGTTATTAAAGTAACCTGCCCCTATACTCGAATTATAAAAAGCGATCTCCCTTAAGGAAGAATCGCCCCCGTTAGCGCAATAAGAAAAATGACCGCTGCACCGATCATTTCTTTAACTCATGCACGCGTTACTTTAATATGCACAATACACTTTTTTGTAACCTTCATTATCTTTTCTGCTCAGAGAAAGCTCAAAAATTCATACAAGAAGCATGCCTATACTGTATTGTATTTCCCTTTTAACAAATTATTGGGATCATGCAGCAGCCCTTCAGCCCTTTATTTTAACCATGTTGGCTTAATATTTTGGGTAATATTTTAGTCTTTTAGTAAAAAATCTTTCTTGATCTTTTCAATATTCCTACTGGTTATTTCTGCAATATATTTCAATAGTTCATCATAATTTTCAACATTATTGAGTTTTTTGAATTTCTCGACTTGCCCCTCAAAACCTTTAAAATATTCACTTTGATAATTTGGGTTGTTATAAATCTTAATAAATTCAAGATAATCTTTTGTAGACATCTTATCTTTAATTTGAATAAGAATATCATTCCAATTATTAATTCTTTTTTTATGTATAGGCTTTTTTACGCCAATTTCCCTTTTTTCCTCATTCTTTATCTGTTGGATAAACTGTTCGATTTCATCTATATATTGAAAAAGTTCATTCCTATTTTGACTATCCAATTCCGTTAGTATTTTAGTTTTATAATGTAAATAACTATTATGCCTTGGATGCAATTTATCGTCTGTTTTTGATTCTTTTTTCCACTTTTTGCTGCTCCTCCAATACTACCTACATCACTTATAAATGCCCCAATCTCTTTTTTGTTGTCTTTAACGAATTTCCCTGTTTTTTTAACACCTTCAATAACTGGTCCAATTGGTATTCTAGACATACTTGTCCCCCTTAAGTTAGAAAACAAAAGCATCTTGAAATAATAGGTTTTTTGATGACATATTCATCAACTATTATGGGTATCTACTCATGATATTCGACGTTTGAAAGAGCATTTCCTTCTTAATTTAACCTGCCCCTTTAGTGCAACAAGCACAACTTCGTAAATGTGTATAAATATTAGTATTGATAATTGTAAAGACATATAGTGGTTGTATGATTGTTAAAAAGACTATCCTAACCACACTTCCATAAAAAAGGAAGCATTTAACTGAAAAAAGTGTTGCATTTTATCAAGCAAAAACTGTGTCAACTCTTTCAAGCGGTCACAATTACTTCAAGAAAACTATCCTAAAACTATATAAGTATCACTATTTATACATTTTTCTCTGAGCATCTCTATCTACTACTCAATCTCCCAAAGTTGGTAAGAGATTCTTTCAAGCATTTCTTCGTAATTCCATTTGGAATCTATAAATGGAATATAATTAAAATCGTTAATTCTTAATTGCTTTTTTATTTTCTCATGCTTATTACGGGGTGCAATAACTGCATAAATTTCATCATAAGTAAACCTTAGTCTTTTTCTTACTCTCCATTCTCTTTCCCAATGAAAATCATGTCCTTTTTTAACAATATTAATTATGGAACCTAATGTAAAAAAAGCTCCTAGAGTATCTTCGTTATAATATTCTTCAATAAACTCCTCATATTGCTTTTTAAAATATCTAATTAGCATATGATTTTCTTCGTAAATATAAAAAACAGGATTTCCACGGGATTTTCTAATCTTTTCTTTTTTAAATACAATTCCATAAGGTTCTAAATTAACTTTTCGATTTGATATCTCTGTTAAAAGATGAATTTTATCAAGGGGAGTTTCTGTAAAACATACAACATTAAATCTTTCCTGTAGATCCTCTTCTTCAGCTCGAAGCATTGGAGAAAATAGACAATGATGGTTACGTCCTCTTATTTCTTTATCGTTAAGTATTGAAACTAAATTCTCTAAAGCATTACCATCGTTAGTATTCTTTGTAAGATGTACAACAAAGCGTGATATATCTGTTCTTTCTGATAATACCTCTTTTATTTTCCTCGACATTCTCACACCTCTGAATGTTTTTTTACTTCATATATTTAGAAAGTTTTAGTTAATAATATAAATTGGATATTTTTATAGATTGAAGAATTATTAAGAAAATCTAAAACACATACGAGGGTTCAACCCTCGTATATAAAATTATTATATTTTCTAATTTCTATTAGTTACTAACTCTTTAGACAAATATTCAATACCTTTTTCTGTAGCTTTTTTTATAACAAAAGGAAAATAATCCTCATTGTCTAGGCACATAACAAACTTTTCTTTAGCTCTCGTAATACAAACGTAATGGTTCTGCATATTTTGATTATTATGGATATTATAGTATCTAGCAAAACTTATAACTTGATCGAATTCTAATCCTTTTGACGCAAAAACGGTCATTACCTTATGTTTTTCATCTAAAAGAGTAAATGCCATTTCATATTTACTTTCACAAACACTTTCATGGAATTTTTCTGTTTCCTCTTTACTTATATTTATACTTAAGTACTCTGCCAAATTGGATAAAATTCTTTCGATTTTTTTATAATTAAGGGTATCTCCCTTCTTTAAATCACTTATAATTTTATTAACTTCTAATCGTGTTTGATTTCTTTCATCAATATTCGTATTTTCAATAAAATCATATATTGTATAGGTTGTATTTTTTGTGAAGAGTGCTAGCTCTTTAAGTAAATATCCATTTGGTAAACCATCATCAATTGGGGTTTTAGGTATAAATACAAAATTATAGCCAGCTTCATTCAATTGCTCTGCAATTCTAGCTGCATCGTTATTTATATTTGAAATAATTGTTATCTCTTTACTAATATCTATCTTTTTTTCACCTATAAGATTTCTAAAAAACTCGTCGAATCCTTTAAAGTTACTAAACTCACTGAAATTTGAGAAGTTATTAAACTCTTTAAAGATAACGTTGCCCTTAATATCCTTTAGGTCCTTAACATATTTTGGATTATGAAAAAGGTTCGCAAAATTTTCTATTTCTTCATCACATCTAAAATTAGTAACGAGTTCATAGTAGTTAAACTCCTCTTTTTGTAATAGCTCAAAAATGTTACTCATTGCTCCTCGCCATATATAAATAGCCTGTTTAGCATCGCCAACAATGAACAGCTTTATATTTAAATCATTTTTAAGCATCATAAAGAACCGATGCATGTCACTATCTGAATCCTGATACTCATCAATAAAGATAGTCTGATATTTCGATTTTAAATACTCTTGGGCGGCAATAGACTTCTCTAAGATGAACAAAGCAAGTCTAAAATTGAAGTTTTCTTTATTATCTCTAAAAGTACCTAAAACATTTGTTGACTTCAGCGTTTCCAATCCCTGGTAAAACTTATTGAACTTTACTCCATAATCAATGGTATAATCCCCATTAAATTCAGTTCCTAATGCATCCTTTATAAAAGGTCTAATTACTTCGTGTTCTATAAAGGCATCATTGGTCATAGCCACAAATTGCTTCTCAATTTGATTACCTGCTTTTTTCCTAATTTCACTCGTTGCTTTAACAGTAAAAGTAATTGCTGCAATTGTTTTGTGGTCTTTAATATTTTCTAGTTCAAGTTTCATTTTTCTTACCATGATAGTAGTTTTACCTGAGCCAGCACTTGCTGAAATTACGATATTTCCGTCATCGGCTAATATTTCTTCTCTTTGCTTTTGATCAACTAGCATTTGGAACCAACTCCTTTAATGCCTTAAACAATTCATGGTTAAAAATATTATTACAATCCTCTTTGGTTAGCTCCTTTGTTAACTCAATCATATTCAATAATTTGGAATTTTGCAGATAATCAATTGGGGAATCCCCAAGAATTTCTACCATTCTCTCACCTATAGCTTCAAATAAATCGTGCTCTAAATCAATCTTAGATAAGAAGATCTTATTTTCCATTAGTGTTTTAATTTCCGATTCAAATTCCCCGAAGATCTGAAGTTTCTTACTTTTTACTAAAATTTCTTTTAGTACTAAATCTTTTACCTCTTTTTTTTCATCATTTAATATAAAATAGTTAATCTCAACACTGCCTTTTACTCCAGCTTCAATAAGTCTAAGACATCTATTTAACCCAATTAAGTCAAATATTTTTGGAGAGCCTTTCTTAGCTTTAAGATCGTTATCAGTTTTAACTATCGGTTTTATGTCTAGTGCTTTTAAAACCTTAACATAGGGTTCAAAATTAATACCATTAACCTCTAATAAGTATCCTCCATCAAGCTCATAAGTCGGATAAACTTCTTCAAGAATCTTTTCAAAGAGTACTTTTTCCGACGGACCTTCAACTAATAATACTTTCTCAGCAAATAAAGCGGTAGCGAGTGATCTATTTAACTCCTTCTTAACTTCCTTATACTTATCTTCAACATGATAGATATACGATTCACAATTCGTTTTGTTTTGAGAATATATACGAATGAGCGACGCATTATCCATTTCGTAAAGTAATTCCGAAGAATGAGTTGATAAAAAGAAGTATGTATATACCTCTGATTCAAAAAGTTGTTTTGAAAGTGCTATTTGCATTGACCTGTGTAAACTATTCTCAGGCTCTTCAATTAAGTAAATAATAATCTTGTTACCTTCTTGTGCTTTTATGAGATGATTCCAAAGTGAGTAAGCTAATATCTTCTTTCTTCCATCTCCAGATGTAGGATAAATATTATCATCGTTATCTCTTTTAATATACGGTATTAGATTTCCAAAATATCCATTAATGGATATTTCAGATTTCATTTCAATGGATATATTTTCTTTCTTTAACTTTTTATATTCGCTCGTAATAGTAGACTGAAAAGATTGAATAACCTCCATACTACTAATTTTTTCATTTAACTGTTTGCCAATCCCTTTTATATCATTAGAAATAGTTACATCAGAATCACTTAGTTTAGTTTGATCAAATAATTTTCTTCTGTTTTTTGAAAAGGTACTTTCTAAGTCTATTGTAGGATCCAAATATACAACTTTAAATAGGCTATCAAGTGGACTTAATATTCCATTTTGTAAAAGTTCTTCTAGTTCATCTACTTTATTTCCCCAGTAAATCTTAGGTATTCCTAAATTTTCACTTTCATCATAAACACCTTTAATACGTATAAAAAAATTATCTAAGTTTCTACCTGTACCAGATCTTGCTCTACCTACTTTTGCTATTACGTGTTTTGAGTCATTATCAGTTTCCCTGTCTTCCAAATCAATTCCTAATGTTATACTAATTACTTTACTAGTATCGTTTTTAAAGTAATCAGATTCTTTAAATCCATTTTTTCTAACATCTCTGTCCAATAAGAATCTTAAAGCATACATTAGATTTGTTTTTCCTACATCGTTCATACCAAAAATGACATTTTGGTTTGTTAGATTAATATTTACCTCTTCAAAATTACGAAAATTTTTCACTTCTAGGCTTTTTAGTTTCATAATCTCCCCCGTATTTCTTTAGAATTTTCTCAGAGAAAATCGTCGAATAATGTAGTCTTTAGATAAATATTACCAAATTTCTACTATTCTTCAAGAAATTAAAAAAGTACTGAGCAATCAGTGCTTTTCTGAGTAGACATTTTTAAACCAATACTATGTATACCTTTTCCTTAGTCAATTCGGTTGTATCACTTAATATTTCTACACTTTCATAAAGGTCTTCCATATGTTTTGTTTTTAAAAATTTATTAAATGCAATTGTTGTTCCTTAACCATTATTATAAATTCCTAGGAACTTGTAATGATCATCATTAATTATCTCTTTAATTTTGCTAGTTCCTTTTAATGGCTTTTCAATATCTTTTTGGAGTTAAAAACTTTGCTGTCTACCAAATATAGTTCCATTATTTAAAGGAATATTACATTTAACTTCAGCGATAATTTTATACTTATCTATCCTTATATCATATCCATTACTGTTAGGTTTGGTTTTTAATATTTGACTTTTTATTTCCTCGTATCTTGAATTTGGGATACTAAAGTAAACAGATATAAAATCCAATAGGTGAATCGTTGTTTTAAACGTTAGGATATCATTAATTTTTTTAATTGCACTCTTAAGTTCAATGAAGTCGTTCTCTTTTAAATCGGATTAATAATCTTTTGGTTTATCAAGTATCCTAGACCAAACCTCATTAAATTTATTTTTCAGATCATTCATATTTTTAGTGACTATTATTGTTCAGCATATTCATTTACTATGTTGATTTCTTCTTCATACTTGTCCACGTTATCCAGCATAAAACCAATCTGAAAAAAACATCTAATTTCATTGTGGTATAACTAACCCCGTCCTTGCTGAATAAATATCTATTTTTTTAAAATCCTAGTTGATTAAGGTTATAAAAATCTACTAGTTCCTTGCAAACGGTTGGAATTATGTTTGTATGTATACTTCTTCCACGTAGTTTTCTTGGTAACTTAAGAGATTCATTGCTTGTGGCTTCCATTAACTTTGTTCCCTCCATTCAATTACCAATAATTATACTGCTAAATTTTTTGTAAAAATCATCCAATTATTGAACAATTGGAATCATTTTTAATTTTTGAAAACGGCAATGATTATGACCTAATGCTCAAACATAGTTAATAAGAAATATGAAAATTTGAAGAATACAGAATGGTCAAGGAGTACAATTGTTATTTAACAAAAGAAGAAATTGCTATGTTGATTAATAAATTGGTTACTAAAGTTCCAGAAGGAAGTTCTATAGTTTTTGAATTTGGAGATGAAAAATTAATTCAAGAAAAAAGCAACTCTAATCGGGTTCAAAATATGGTTCAAATGGTTGCAGCTGGCGGTGAACCAATGAAGTCTTGTTTTAATTATCATGAAATAGAGAAAATGATGGAAAACGCAGGTTTACTCATTTACGAGAATTTGTCACCTCTTTCTATTCAAAAGCAATTCTTTCAAAATAGAACAGATTACTTATCTGCATTCGAAAAGATTCATTATATTCATGCTGTTAAAAAATGATTATATAAACAACAAACCTCTCAATCTTTCAATGGATTGAGAGGTTTCTTTTATTTATCATACCTTTTAAACAAAAATAGAAATTATAAAAACAGTAATTAATAATTTATCTATATTTGCTTTGGGAACCTTTTAGGTATTGAGTAATTCAAATTTGGCTATTTTAAAAAGGAGAATCGGAATATGGAAACCCTGAAGTGGAAGTTAAAACATTACGGGGAAAATGACAAAAACTCAAGAAAATTGCAAACTTCTGTGGTTTACCTCCGCTAGCAGTTCGGCCTCGTCCAAACCTGTGTTCATTATTTTTGCATGATTGAATGCATATTGCAGAACGTTTCAGAATAAAAGACGTGGAGGTTTAATTATGAGCGGTATGAATAATGAGGCAAACATGACAAATTTCCCACCTCAGCACCAAAATGAACATCCTGGCATGGAATATAACATGAATCCTTTACCCATTTTTGAAAACAAGAATTACATAGGTAGCCAAAAACTCGAAGGAAAAGTTGCTGTTATTACAGGTGGAGACAGTGGGATTGGACGGGCAGTTGCTTTGACATTTGCTAAGGAAGGAGCAAATCTTGTCATTGTTTTTTATAATGAGTCGAAGGATGCTGAGCAAACGAAGCAGCTAATAGAGGCAACCGGACGCCGCTGTATCATGATTTCAGGTGATATCGCAGATGAAGCTTTTTGCAATAAAGTGATAGCAGATACGATGCAAGCATATGGCAAATTAGATATCCTTATCAATAATGCAGCTGTTCAATATGTACAAAATGGAATTGAATTCATTCCTACTGAGCAGCTACTACGAACGTTTCATGTAAATGTTTTTGGGATGTTTTTCTTAACAAAGGCTGCTCTTGCTCACTTGAAAAATGGTGCTAGTATTATCAATACCACATCGGTTTCTGCTTACGAAGGAAATCCTCAACTAATCGATTATTCTGCTACGAAAGGAGCAATTGTGTCCTTCACTAGATCTTTAGCAAAATCTTTAGCTCAAAAAGGGATACGAGTAAATGGTGTTGCTCCAGGTAAGGTTTGGACACCACTTATTCCTTCCTCCTTCCCTGCCGATCAAGTAGCACAATGGGGCAGTACTACCGCTATGAAAAGAGCAGGTCAACCAGGTAGACTTTGGGCCAGCATATGTTTTTCTAGCTTCTAGTGACTCATCCTATATGACGGGGCAAATTTTACACTTAAATGGAGGACTTTTTGTAACAAGCTAATTGTATCAAGGCCAGGTAGATAGTGGCCTTGATACCGTCCAACTGTTCTTAAATCACACAGAAAAACGCAGAGGTTAAGTGATATGCTCCCCTTTAGGTAGACAGATTAAAAAATAAAAATCTGGCTATTTATAGGGGAGTTTTTTTATGTCGAAAAGATCTTACTCTGCAGAAGAGAAATACGAGATAGTAATGGCTTTAGAAGAGCATTGTTCAATGAATGAATTAGGGTCAATATACAACGTGTACCCTACAACAATTATGGAATGGAAACACAAGTATGATAAATATGGATTGGAAGGTCTAAAGGAGTCCACTACCTGGAAAAAGTATTCAAAAGAATTAAAGCTGGCCGCGATTAAAGATTGTTTGTCTGGTAAATATTCTATTCGTGAAGTAGCTAGAATGTATGATATATCAGATTCCTCTGTCCTCAGAAAATGGATTAGAAAGTATAATAGTCATAGTGAAATAAAAGATACGTCACAAGGAAGGACGAGCTCTATGACTAAAGGGAGAAAAACTACTTGGGATGAACGAGTACAAATTGTGCTTGATTGCTTAGGGAACGGAAAAGATTATCAATACACGTCTGAGACTTACGAGGTCTCTTATCAACAAGTGTATCTGTGGGTTAAAAAGTATGAAGCTGGTGGCGATGAAGCACTTAAAGATAAGCGCGGAAGGAAGAAAGAAGAAACAGAACTAACTCCAGTAGAGCTTTTCCAACTTCAGATGAAAAAGTTAGAAAGAGAAAATGAACGGTTACGTGCAGAGAATTTATTCTTAAAAAAGTTAGAGGAGATCGAAAGGAGGCGAAAATAAGTCAAATCCGATTTGAGGATAAGTATATCGCCATTCAGGAGCTTAACAAGAAAGAGACTTTAAGTATTAGTTTACTTTGTGAAATCGCGGGAATAGCACGATCCGCATACTATAAATGGCTTAATCATCCTCCTTCTCCAAGAGCAATACAAAATGAAGAAATTATCAAAGAAATGAAAATTCTCCACGAAAAAGTTGATGGCACCTTCGGTTATCGCCAAATGATGCTTCACATGAATAGAAAGTTTAATGAGAAACTGAATCATAAAAGAATCTATCGGCTAATGAAAGTGGCTGACTTACGCTCTGTTATTCGAATCAAGAAAAAACAATATAAACGCTCTACACCACAACATGTAGCAGAAAATATACTAAACCGGGAATTTACTGCGGAAAAACCAAATCAAAAATGGGTTACGGATGTTACAGAATTTAAGTATGGCCATTCAAAGAAGGCCTATTTAAGTGCGATTCGTGATCTTTGTGATGGATCAATAGTAAGTTATGTTCTAGGACATTCCAATAACAATCAACTTGTATTTAAGACGCTTGACCAAGCTAAAGTTCTATTAATTGGGGAACATCCACTTATCCATAGTGACCGTGGTTTCCAATACACCTCCAAAGGATTTAAACGTAAGATAGATGCGGCTAAGATGATACAAAGTATGTCACGAGTTGGTCGCTGTATTGATAATGGACCAATGGAATCTTTTTGGGGAACACTGAAATGTGAGAAGTATTATTTACATAAATATAAAACATTTGAGGAACTTTCTCTTGCGATAGATGAATACATCCATTTCTATAATCATGAGAGATACCAAAAACGATTAAACGGCCTTAGCCCTATGGAATATAGAGCTAAAGCCGCTTAAATCATTTTTATTATTTCCACTGTCTACTTGACAGGGGGCAGTTCAAAGCATCCTCTGCGTTTTTCTAATCTAATGAACTGTTTTTTCTGGTTCTACATACTACGTAGAATTTGAATTGTTTCTGTAAATCCTTTTATTGTGCATCGTTTGTTTGTAATGGATGATCAGCTAAGATTTTTTCCACTTCTTCAAACCCTGGTGGAAAAGCATAGTTGTATCGTGCTGGTAGAGCAAACACATAATCTTTATTACGACCCAATTCACTTGGGTTTACGGGAGCAGCACCAACATGAAATATTTCTTTTTTAAGTGAATCCCATTGGTTAAGCGTAAATACCATGATTGGGATATCCTGACGCGGGGTTTCAGCAGTCCATTTAGGATCTCGAATAGAAATAATCGGACCTGTTTCAACAACTGAACCGTCAGTTGAAGCAATACCTTCCCATTGATCAGTGACAATTGAATAACCTTCCCAGTTTGCCGGAAGCTTAAAGCTAAATCCATATTGAGTATTTTTATAGATAATTGAGTTGGAATCTTCAGATGAAGTCGAAGGAGAAGGAGAATCGTTAGAAGTGGTATTCTGACTATTATTGGTGGAAGAATCTTGTTGATTTTGACTATTACTGGTGGAGTTATTTTTTTGATTCTGATCTCCACTTACCGGACTATTTTTAGTACATCCTACCACAAGCAGTATAGCCAGAGCCACGAGAACCCATTTTAGAGATGCCTTTTTGGATGCTATGGTCATAAAAATCCCCTCCCAATTATTTTTTTGTAAACATAAGTCGGATGAAACTCTGCTATGACTTTTGTTGCTTTTATTATAACACCGTGGCTGATGATAAAGTTACTATCTCCCTCCCAAATATAATAATTGTTCCAATCCATTCCAATAAGCTAAAATAAATATACAATCCACCCAACGAACGGAGGTTTAACCATGCACAAACTACTAATCATCGAGGACGACATGACCATCGCCAAAACACTCAAAAATCACCTCCAATCATGGGGATTTGAGGTCGAATACATATCCGATTTCCAAAACGTCATGACTCAATTTGTTTCCTTTGATCCACAATTGGTATTATTAGATATCTCCCTCCCCTTTATGAATGGGTTTACCCTATGCAGTGAGATTCGCAAACTATCAAAGGTGCCGATTATCTTTATCTCTTCTGCATCCGATAATATGAATATTGTTATGGCGATGAATATGGGTGGGGATGATTTTATTGCCAAACCTTTTGACTTAAACGTTCTTACTTCCAAAGTCCAGGCTTTACTTCGGCGCACGTATGATTTCACTGGACAAACCAATTTACTCGAGCACCGCGGGGCTATTTTGAACACAAGTGACTCAACACTCACCTTTAGTGGACAAAGGATTGAATTAACCAAAAACGATCAAAAAATCCTGCACGTTCTGCTTGAAAATAAGGACAAGGCTGTGTCAAGAGATGTCCTGATGACCCGGCTGTGGGAAACGGATAGTTTTATTGATGATAATACACTGACAGTAAATATCAATCGGCTCCGTAAAAAGCTAGAAGCAATAGGACTGAACGATTTTATTAAAACAAAGAAAGGGCTCGGCTATTTGGTGGACTGAGATGAAAAATGATAAAGAAAACTTATTTCTTCTATATATACATAAAAACTGGAAGCCGGTAGCCCTCACTGCTCTTTTTACGCTCTGTTTTCTCATTGTTTTTTCGCTAAGTCATCTCCCTCTCGCCCCGATTCTCTACAGTACCCTTTTATGTCTGTACATTGGACTCATCTTTTTTGTTGTGGATTTTTTTAAATTTAGAAAGCGATACAAGCTGCTTAAGACCGCCCAAAAAACGATTATGCTGCAAATCGGCCAATTGCCTGCCCCAACGAATGCGATTGAACACCAATATCAAGAACTGCTGCAAATTTTATTAAAAAATAAGCACGATTTGACCGTCCAAGCTGACAGTAAACAGAAGGATTTAGTCGAGTATTTTACCCTATGGACCCATCAAATCAAAACACCGATTGCGGCAATGCGGCTGCTTCTTCAATCGGAACAAACGGTACAAACCTCCGAGCTTGAAATGGAATTATTTAAAATCGAACAATATGTTCAATTTGTCCTGCAATATCTTCGTTTAGAAAATATGTCCAATGATCTTGTTTTTAAAAAATATGAAGTCGATACCATTATCAAGCAGGCAATCCGAAAAAATACCAAAATGTTTATCCGAAAAAAAATCATCCTTAACTATACGGATGTATACTGTACCGTGTTAACAGATGAAAAATGGCTGCTCTTTGTGATTGACCAGATTCTATCCAATGCGTTGAAGTATACAAAGAAAGGCTCTATTTCGATTTTCATGAAAAATAAACGACTGATTATTGAAGATACTGGTATCGGCATTCGCGCAGAAGATTTGCCACGGGTATTTGATAAAGGTTTTACCGGATACAATGGTCGCGCGTTAAAACAATCGACGGGGATTGGCTTGTATTTATGCAAACAAATATTGACCAAGCTATCCCACGGTATCGCCATTGAATCGGAGGTAGGAAAAGGAACAAAGGTCATCATTGATTTGGAGACGAATGAAATTGGAGTGGAATGAGACCGTGAGCTTCCAATCTTACAATAATGTAAGTTTGAGTGCATATTTGTAAGCCAAAGCAATGTCTGAGCATATCCCCCATTGCTATACTGAACATGTAAATAAACGTGAGACGGAGGAATTTTTCATGACATTACTAGAGGTGAAAAATCTAAAAAAAGTGTACACAACCCGTTTCGGCGGAAATCATGTTCAAGCACTTACAGATGTTTGCTTTTCAGCTGAAGCAGGGGAATATGTTGCGATTATGGGCGAATCCGGTTCCGGAAAGACAACGCTTTTAAATATTTTAGCAGCACTTGATAAACCGACCAGCGGTGAGGTTTTCCTTAATGGAACCGATATCGTATCCATCAGCGAAAAAGAAATTTCAGCCTTTCGCCGGCAGAATCTCGGCTTTGTTTTTCAAGACTTTAACTTACTCGACACCTTTTCACTGAAGGATAATATCTTTTTACCGCTCGTCTTATCCGATACATCCTACAGTGAAATGAGCAAGCGCTTAAAGCCGCTTGCCGAAAAATTAAGGATCATGGATATCTTAACAAAATTCCCATATGAGGTTTCCAGGCGGTCAAAAGCAGCGGGCAGCGGTTGCAAGAGCCTTAATTACGAATCCGAAGCTCGTTCTTGCCGATGAGCCGACCGGTGCCTTGGATTCTCGTGCCTCTGATGATCTACTGCAGATTTTTTCACAAATTAACCAAGAAGGGCAAACGGTTCTGATGGTAACCCACAGTACAAAGGCTGCAAGCCATGCTAGCCGCGTTCTGTTTATCAAAGATGGAGCCGTGTTCCATCAAATCTATAAAGGGTCCTTATCCAATGAAGCGATGTATCAAAAAATTTCAGATACATTAAATATCATTGCAACGGGCGGTGGCAGAAATGAGTAAATTTTTCTATCTCAAACTGGCCCTAACCAATATCAATAAACAGCGGAAGACGTATATCCCTTATATTCTTACTTGTATCTGTACGATTGCGATGTTCTATATCATGCATTTTATGTCTGGAAATCCGGGTTTGAAAGAGATGTCCGGCGGTGATTCATTAATGCAGATTTTATTTTTAGGCAACATTGTGATTGCCATTTTTTCAGTCATATTCTTGTTTTACACTAACAGCTTTTTAATCAAGCGACGGAAAAAGGAATTTGGCCTATTTAACATTCTTGGAATGGAGAAAAAGCACATCGCTAGAGTGGTAATATGGGAGACTTTTTTCGTCACGGTCATCAGTATGGTCACGGGGTTAGTAAGCGGAATGGTCATGAGCAAGTTAATGTTTCTGCTTTTAAATAACATCTTACGTTTTGAAGTGCCGCTCACGCATTTTGTTTCGGTAAAATCTATCGGAATGACCTTGGTCCTTTTTTGGGGCATTTTCACCCTATCGCTTCTCAATAATTTACGGTATATCCATCTAGCAAAACCGATTGAATTGCTGCGTGGCGGTCAGGTCGGTGAAAAAGAACCAAAAACGAAATGGATTCTCGTCTTCATCGGTGTGGCAGCACTATCATTCCGGATACTATATCGCACTGGTAACAGAATCACCTATAGCTGCATTAAATAAATTTTTCTTTGCCGTATTGCTCGTCATTATCGGAACATACGCCTTGTTTACGGCCGGCACGATCGCCTTGTTAAAATTATTACGAAGAAATAAAAACTTCTATTATCAAACAAAGCATTTCATCAGTGTATCAGGCATGATTTATCGGATGAAACAAAACGCAGTAGGCCTAGCCAATATTTGTATTCTATCAACCATGGTATTGGTCATGTTATCAACCACAGTGTCCCTCTATATTGGGATGGAAGATCTATTGAAAAATCGCTTTCCCAAAGAGATTGATATTTCAGCCAGAAATCTCACTGAGGAGCAGACACAGACAGTGGAAAAAATGGTCCAGGAGGAAGCAGGAAAATACCAAATCAAATTAAAAGATCAAGTGTCTTATCGCTCTGCAATGTTTCCGACACAAAGGGTGGGAAACACGTTTAAAACAGATCGCACAACCAAAAAGTCAATTTCAAACATTACGATGATTGAACTACTCCCGCTTGATGAGTACAACCAATTGGAGAAACTCTCCGCTACCCTGAAAGACAACGAGGTACTTCTGTACACTTTTAGGGGCGACCCTGTTAAAAAAAACATAACAATCGCAGGACATAAATTTCAAATTAAAGAACAGTTAAAAGACTTATCCATCAATGGCGATGCATCAGCAATGATGACAGACAGTTATGTAGTCGTTGTAAAAGATATAGAAACAATTAAATCCTTATACCCTGTTGGAGAGTGGAATGCGGTGGAATGGAAGGATTTATCCTTTTATTACGGCTTTGACACTGTAGGAAGCCCTGAAAATGAGATTGCGTTTACAAAAGCTTTATCGCAAAAATTGAATGGATTGTCCATCGATGGTTCTGCGGAAGGAAGAGAGGAATCAAGGGAAACTTTTTATTCCTTATACGGAGGTTTATTCTTCCTCGGTCTTTTCCTTGGCACCTTATTCATCATGGCAACCGTCTTGATTATGTACTATAAGCAAATATCAGAAGGCTATGATGACAAAGAACGATTTTCGATTATGCAAAAAGTCGGTTTGAGTAAAGATGAAATAAAAAAGTCGATTATGAGCCAGGTGCTGATTGTATTTTTCCTTCCGCTTGTTTCAGCTGTTATTCACATCGCCTTTGCCTTCAAGGTCATTACAAAACTACTGGCATTGTTAAACTTAACCAATATTGGTCTCTTTGTCTTATGTACAGCAGCTACCATTCTCATCTTTGCCGCGTTTTATGCATTGGTTTATATATTAACAGCAAGAGAATATTATAAGATCGTTAGTTAGGGGCGAGGCGTGATAAGACTTTGCCCTCTTTTTTTATTTTAGCTAGGCATTTTTTCGCACAGTGCCTGAGAAAAATAAGCGTAGAATTTTCCTCTAATGTAAAAAAGGAAGCTTTAGATTCGGAAATAAGGGGAGATTTTTCCTCTAACTGCTCAAAATATGCCAAAATCCAAGGATTTGGTTCAGATAAGCGGAAAAACTTCCTTTATTTTTAAGTAAATATCGATATTTCTCAATTTAACGGTAATTTCTCCGTCTATTTTCAAACTACAGTGAAAAGCCACCTTCAGTAATACCCGAGCCTTTATAGAACCTGCCCAATGTTAATGGTCAACAAATGTAAACTCTCTAAAAATAACAAACATCTGCCGCATTCTTGCGAAACAGATGTTTTCTGATCTTTCAATATCGCCATTTCCAGTTTTAAAAAACCCATATAAACAGCTTAGCCATCAAGTACCCAACTAAACCACAGAATGGGAATGTTAGCACCCAGGTCAGTACCATTTCACGGACAACGCCAAAATTGACATCTTTGATATTCCTTGCAGCTCCCACGCCCATAATCGCAGTTGATATTGTATGTGTTGTCGAAACCGGTATTCCAGTGGCAGTTGAAAGAAATAAACACATAACCCCTGCTAATTCAGCAGAAAACCCCTGATATTTTTCCAGCTTGACCATATCCATCCCGACAGACTTGATTATCCAGGTAGCCACCGATTGATGTGCCAAGCCCCATTACTGCAGCACAAATGACCATAAGCCATATTGGAATGATCACTTCGGCAGTTTCTGCCTGGCCTTTCGCAAGAAACATACCAAGCAAGAATATACCAATGAATTTTTGACCATCCTGTGCACCATGCATAAAAGCCATGCCTGCCGCAGAAAATATCTGAGCTTTTCCAAAAAACTTGCCCGCTTTGAAATGATCCATACGCCTGAAGATAAGTTCAACAAGCCTCACCATCACAAACCCCAACACAAAACCCAAGCCAGTTGATAGACCTAAACCATAGAGAACCTTGATCCACTCACTGCCATTAATTCCAGAGAATCCTCCCTGTAAAGCAATGGCTGCTCCCGAAACTCCGGCAATTAAGGCGTGACTTTCACTTGTGGGAATTCCAAATGCCCAAGCTGCAGTTGCCCAAAGGACAATCGCGATCATTGCCGCACATAACGCGACCAATGCATCATCAACATCACCATGAAAATCGACCATATTGTAAATGGTCTCAGCCACCTTTTGATTGACCAAAGTCATGGCAAGTACACCCAACAGGTTAAACACAGCCGCCATGAAAATGGCTGCACCCGTACGAATTGAACGAGTGGAAACACTAGTGGCAATTGCGTTGGGAGCATCCGTCCATCCATTGACAATGATGACGCCCAATGTCAGTATTGTCGTGATGATCAATGCAGGATATATGCTTAATTCAGAAATGAAATCCAATAACGTTATTTCCATAGGATAGCACTTCCTTGAAAGGAAAATTCACATTGCGCCCATTGAATTTCAAGCATTATCATCATCTTCCTTCGGTTCAATTTTTATTTGTCCAGGAGTCTTGATGCTGTTTTGCCATATCGTGTCGGTCAAATGAAAGGCTACTCTTTCATCCTAAATGACTCGTAGTAATGTTTATCGTAACCTTGATTTAAAACATAGGGATGGTGCTTTTATTCTCTTAATTTATTCTAATAACTCACCCTAAAAAGTAGTTTCTTCTATACAATAGTTTAATTCATTAAATAATTGTAAGTCGTTCCTTTACTTTCTTCTTTGATAATTGGTTTTTTTCTTTTCTGCAAAAGCAGTATTTGTACATTCATTCACAAAATAAAATAATCCAGTTCCTCCTCATAACCGATATCTCTCATAAATCGATTAACATAGTAGCGTTGAATAGTTTGTGATTGACCTAATTTAATCTGGGATAAGTAAAGCTGCGCTGCGTCGAAGGTATGTTTAACAGTTGTGTTTAACTGAAGCTTTTGGTCAACTCTTACTGAAGCATTCTTGTTTGTACGCGCAATGTCAAATAAATAAACACCTATGGCATGTAATAGTTTATTATTTTTTTCGGCTACTAAATTCCTTATCTCAGCACAAATGTCCTCTAATGATGTCTCCATTAGTTTGATGTGTAAACTACTATTAATGTTATAATAAGTTTTCAACTCATCGATTAGTAATTTATGTTGAATGGCATTATCTATTTCACCAATCAGCTCCTGCATGTCTTCATCAAACATCACGATAGAATCCATTGTTATGAGACCAGGTGGTCGATAGTACACCAACAAATGGCCTAGTTCATGTGCTTCGGCTTCTAGTCGATCTTCATTTGTTAAGGATTCAAGAAGGTAAATCTGCCAAACGTTTCCCTCATTAGTAGCTTGAGCGGGGCTCTGTTCAAACAAACAATAAGCTTCTGCATCTTCAATTGGTATAACATGTACATTAAAGTTACATAAAGACTCCACATCTAATCTTAATCGTTCTAATGAATTTTGCATTAAAGTTATCCCCCTTATTGGTCGTTCGCTTACATCTGAAAAATGTGAGCAATGAGGTAAAACTTTGATGAATAGAAACTCATAAGAATTAAGTGTTATCAAAATCTGTATCCTAAATCCGTTTTCATAAAATTCATCTATAAACAGAAATTCTCTTAAAATGCCCCTAAAATCTTTCGGAATTTAAGTACTATAATTCAGAGATTAAATATTTCATATATTTTACCTCCATTATAAATGACAAAATCCTTTCATTACAAAAATAAATAAACGACATTCTAATGACGAATGCCTTTGTAAAAAAATGAAAGGCTAAGTAAAACCGCATCACCCATAATTTGTCCATAAGATAATGGTTAGGAGCTAATAAACAAAACCGTACTTGTGCTTTCACAGTACGGTTTTTTGTGCGGATAAAGGATCCTATTTTTATAGAGAACAAAATTTAAGGATTCTATTTAAATGAAACTTTTACTGAGTAGCCAAGGTTTTTAAAAAACTCTTTTAATACTTTTTCTGCATTTTTTTCTGCTGTTTTTAATAGTCCTGTTTCTTTTACTTCTTCCTTGATTTGCTTTTGTGCATGTGCCGCGAGGTCAAACCCTTCATCCCAATCAGGTTCTTGTCTCAATAATCCTTCATCAGAGAATGTTATTACTTTATCCATCTGAATTGCGGGGTCCTGAATAAAGTCAGCTCGCGGCAGAACGATTTCAATTTCTTTTTCTTTGTCATTTACTTTAATATCGCTTGGGGACACCTTCTTTAAGTCGACTCCTGCAATTACAGTGGCAGGCACAATCAATATTAATTCCTGCTTGGTTCCAGGGAGATCCCGCTTGATATCTTTTCCAAATAATTTATTGTCCTTTTGCTTAATTACGGTCTTAACCTGCGCTTCAGCGGTTGCAAGATTCGCTAACTCTTGAACATTTTCAACAAAAATTGTAGTTTTTTGGTTAAAAGTTCCCCCTGAAAATAACCATATATTCCCTAATATAGAAACCAAAAGCCCGACGATTAGAATAATAATTATTATTCTTCCAAATTTAAAATTAGGCCTAAATAATTGCACTGAAAGATTTGTCCCTTTACCTCTATTTCCTGTTGTGGTAGTAGTAGTGCTTTCTACCCTACCTTGTCTTAACCCCATCAATATTCTCTCCTCACACATTTGTTTTCTGCACTCATTCTTTTGCATGAAATAAAAAATTACTATTTTCTAATCCTTATATTAAACTATTAATCTAATATTTTTGAAGTATAATATTAAAAATACCAAGAACTTTAAACAAACACGGGGAAGTTTAACTATTAATTATTTTGAAAAAGATAGTGCACATGAGGAATAATCTGAAAAAAATAGCACAGTATTTCAGATTATTCCCCGGTTAAAGTGAATAACAGGGGTCGGAAATACTGTGCTTATTTTCTATAACGAATATCAAATTTGATTTGGAAGACCTATTTCCTGTTTTGGGGAAAGGTTTGGGAAAGACCGTTGGGGTAAAAGGTTGGTGTGAGTGATTGGGGGTTAATCCTCCCTCCTACTTATGAGTTTCGTAGTAAATCGCGTAACCGTCCCTCTGTTCTTAAATCACACCAAAAACGCAAAGGTTGCATCCTCTGCGTTTTTTATAATCTAATGACCTGTTCTTTCTGGTTCTACAACGCTGTGTTAAGCTCCTTGTTATTCTTTTCCACTAAATTCTAAAATATTTAATCCCTCAGATGCTTCTGGTGCTTCAAAAAATCTAGTAACATGAATAAACACCGCTTCCGTATCAAAAGCTGCTCTTTCGGGTTGTTCGTTACGCCTTTGTGCAATTTGACGTAAGCATTGCTCGTTATCTAGATTAAGGAAAATTAGTTGGTGGCTTGCATTGACCTCTGAAGCCAAATCCAAAAACCACTTTCGTAGATTTTGAGTGTTAGCTGGAAAATCCATCACTACATCTGTTCCGACACTTAATATGTTTTGGACATGCTTTTTCACCAACGGCTTGAGCCGCGCTGAGAATTTTATATAGTCCTCAAATGATGCTATTTGATTTGGATAAAGAGATGAAAGCCATTCATCCTCAGACAAAAGTACCGCATGTTTATCTATCGCCAATTTTTTTGATTTAGTTGATTTTCCTGCGCCCATTTTCCCACAGAAAAAGTATAGCGTCCCCAATTGTTTCATATTTTTATCTCCCGTGCTTATTTTAATGGTTGTTGCACCACCGGATTTTAAGGATTAATCGTATATTACATTTTTTCCTTCTTCAGTTAACTTTTTTAAAGATGCAAGCATATGATTTATTTCTTCGTCGGAATGTCTTTCCCATGACCCTAATTCGGCTACTATTTTCAAAGGAGATTTAGATCGATAAGAACGTGTCGGGTTTCCAGGAAATCTCTTGTCAGTTAAGTTCGGATCATTTTCAAAATCACCTAATGGTTCTACGATATAAATTCTTTCTTTTGCTGTAGATCTTGCTAATTCAGCACCCCATTTAGCAGCATTCAATGTTCCAGTAAAATAGATATAGTTTGATTTTTTATCTTGGTAATTGGATAAGTTTTGGGGTTCTAATAAATCCCCAATTTTAAGTTCTGCTTTTGTACCATGAAAAAAGGGACCATTATCTAAGATTTCTTTTTTGTCATTCATACGATACACCCCTCATATTTTTAGAATAAATAACAGTATAGTATGTTAATATTTGAAAGAGTAGTCCATAAATGGAGCTAAAGCAGGAATATTGGCCATTTGTCTATATTGATAAATTCATTTTACCCTCTTTTTATGTATTCTCCAAAATAGAGAAAAAGCCTTTTCTAGCTACGAAAATCTCACTTCATTTTTTGATTGCTATTCGAGTACTAAGCGAAAAAGAATACAATGACATTCCCTATTTTTCTTTTGCAGGTTACCTAGTCTTCAACAAAAGGGATCTGAATAGAAAAATCTCCAATTTAATAAGTCCTTGCTTTTCTCAAATTTAGCATTACCCTCCCAAATATAATAATATTTCCAACCCTTTTCAATAAGCTAAAATAAAAATGCAACCCACCATACCCATCGAACGGAGTTTTTACCATGCACAAACTACTAATCATCGAGGACGACATGAGTATCGCCAAAAGTTAAAAAGTCAGTTCCCCTAAATTAGGTGAACTGACTTTTTGTCCTAGCGATAAACAGTATCCTTTTTTCCATTCGATGATTTCTTGTTAATCCTCTAGATTACAATTTCCAAATCTGAGCAAATACAACATGTCTCGGAGTTCTTTTTAACCCGTCTAAAAATACACTTCCTCCAACGGTAATCCAATCTCGTTTACAACTAAATTGCCGATGGTTCGGGCTTTATAAACGGTTGGATTGTGGGATGAGATGGTACGAATGTTGCGCCAATGCCGATCGAGATGGGCTGATGATTTGGTTGCAGATGCACCCCCAACCTCAAATAATAAAGATGCCGCTCTTAACGCAAGAGAATCAATCACGACTTTTGCCTTCGCGGCCTGTAGCGAAGCTTCATGACTTAGTGCGTAATCAATCACTCCATCAACAGCTGAGTTAACAGCACGATCTAGTGCTTCTGCTGCAGTTAATACAATTGATTCAGCTGCATAGGCAATACTTGAAATTTCCCCGATTACTTGTTGGAGCTGCGGGTCCTCTGCTGGTGTGGCACCAGCTGCAAATGTGAAGGAACGTTTCCGGCTTTTCACCAACTCTGCTGCATCCTTTTCTACATTGCGAACAATCCCGGCAATAACAGCTTGAAGAATCAATTGCAGGAAAGCATTAAAAGGAGTTGGGCTTTCTCCAAATGCAATCACTTCATCCTTGTTCACTAATACATTATTTAAGACAGTTGTGCCGCTTCCGGTTAATTTTTGCCCAAACCCATCCCAATCATCCTTGATACCAACACCATCACGCAGAGCAGGGATAATCACAGTTGCCAATTCGCCTTCCAGGAGTAGAGGCCATGACCACAATCCAATCGGAGTACAGGGTTCCAGTGCTAAAATACTTTGTTCCATTTAATCGATAGTTGTCGCCATCTGGGGTTAACTGCGTTTCGAAAATTAATCTTCCGACATTTTTATTTGAAATTTCGGTAAAAGCAATACCAATAATGGCACCATCAGCAACTCTTTGTAACCATAGATTTCGGACTTCCTCATTTGGATGAATAAGGAAATTGTTTACATAGTTATAATGAGCACGCAAAATATGAGCCACATCTGGGTCCACTTCGGCTAGGCGAATGATCACATAAAGAAGGTCGCGAATGGATGCGCCTAGTCCGCCTTTATCAAGGGGTAAGCGAATCGCACCTAAGCGCGATTGGCGAATTAAATCAATTGCATAAAATGGTCGTTCGTTGTTCCCAGCTTCACGACGTGCCTTTGCGTCTCTTTCGATTTCACTCAATAGTTTTTCAAATTCAGGAGAATCGATTTTAACCTGGGTATTAAAGGTTAGTTTCTGATGATCTGGTTTCTTGTTTGCACTAATTTGTATTTGTTTTGACATACTTTTTACACCCCTTATTTGTATTTATTCAATGTGGATACTAGTATTTATTTTTATAAATTTGCGTTATTTCTAATTCTCATGGGCTGCGTTTGCTTTAATTTTTCGATATTGATGGGCGATGTGGGATTCAGGTAAGCGGGCTTCCCCTTTTCCATTTAGCTTTTCGCGAAGTGTTCCCTCTTCATATTCGGTTTTTAAAACACCTCTTTGCTGTAGCTCGGGTACAACCAGTTCAATGAAATCTTCAAATGTACCTGGCGTTATCGCGTAAGCAAGGTTAAACCCATCAATATCCGTATCATCAATCCATTCTTCAAAAGAATCGGCAATTTGTTGTGGGGTACCGACAATAAGAGGTCCCATCCCGCCAATTCCCGCAAAGTTTGCCAGCTCTCTCACTGTCCACTTCTTCTCAGTACTTAAGGTAGTTAATGACTCTAGCAACGATTTAATCGCATTCGTTTCAATATATTCGATTTCCTGGTCAGGTTCATATTCTGAAAAATCAACCCCAGACCAGCCGCTCACTAATGACAAAGCACCTTTGTAGCTTATGTAACTCTCAAGCTCCTCATATTTCGCCCATGCTTCAGCTTCAGTTCGGCCAACAATGGGTGTGACAAGAGTGAACACTTTAATGCTCTTTGGATCTCTCCCGTTCTCAGCTGCTAGCTTTCTTAATTCCTTAACATAATTGGCCACAGCCTCTTTTGTAGGTGCGGAAACAAAGGTGCATTCGGCGTGTTTAGCAGCAAAGGCTTTTCCGGAATGATGATGCTCCTGCTTGGTACAATACTGGTGTTCGTTGTGGCGATGGCTCGCATAGGTGAATACCCGGAACATCGAAATATTTTCCACGGTGGTTAATTTCATGTACCTTAGTCGGATCGGTAAACACTTTTTTAGCCTTATCTTTTACGACAGCATCGTCCTCCCAGCTGCCTTCCCATAGCTTATAGCAAACCTCCAAATATTCTTCAGCAATACTATAGCGTTCAGAATGAAGGAAGCGATCACCTATATCAATGTTTTTAGTCCCACTTTCAAGATAGGAAGTGACTATATTCCAACCGACGCGGCCGTTTGTCAGATGGTCAAGCGTCGACATTCGCCGTGCAAATGGATAAGGATGCTCAAAGGTTGTAGAGGCGGTGATGCCAAAGCCCAAATGTTTTGTTGCGTTCGCCATTGCGGAGACAAGTAAGATTGGGTCATTGACCGGTACCTGTGTCGCCTCCCGAACAGTGACCGTTTTATCCCCGCCATAAACGTCATAAATCCCGATCACATCTGCAATAAATAGTCCGTCAAAGCGTCCCTTCTCCAATAGTTGAGCGAGTTCAACCCAATAATCGATCGTATTGTAGCGGTGAGATTGATCCTTGGGATGGGTCCATAACCCAGGGGATTGATGTGCGACACAATTCATATCAAATGCATTTAAATAGATTCTATTCTTTCGCAAAAATTCGTTCCTCCTAATTAGGCTATGCTTGAAGTGAAGCCTGCAGTTGTTGTTCTTTTTCCCGAACTAATGGTAATACTTTTTCACCAAATGCTCGCAAGTCTTCTTCATAGTGAAGGAAACCCGTTAAGACGAGATCAATTCCGATTTTTTTCAATTCAATAATTCGGTCTGCGACTTGCTCAGCCGTGCCAATTAAACCGGTTTTGAAGCCGTCATTATATTGAACAAGATCTTCAAAGCTTGATTGTGCCCACATGCCTTTTCCTTCTGGTGAAGCTGCACCTGCTGCTTTAACTGAATCGCGGAAGCCTTCCACTGCTTCAACATTGGCATTTTCGACGATATCACGAAGCACCTTTTTCGCCGCTTCTTCTGTTTCACGAACGATAACAAATCCATTCACGCCAAATTTGATTGGTTCTTTCCCATTCGCTTTTCTCAAACTACGAACTTCTTCAATTTGAGCTTTGAGTTCATCAAGTGTACCTCCATTAGCAAAATATACATCGGATGCACGGCCTGCCATTTCTTTTGCAGCTTTAGAATTTCCACCTTGGAAAATCAGAGGTTGTTTGACTGGCTTTGGTTTCAAAGGTGTATCGTTAAGTCGGTAAAAATCACCCTGGTAATTGGCCGATTCCTTTGTCCACAATTCTCTAAGGACCTCGATAAATTCTTCAGAACGACGGTAACGTTCATCATGATCTAACCACGGTTCACCATAGCTATTAAACTCCCCTTTAAACCAACCACTTACGATATTAATAGCCGCGCGCCCGTTACCAATTTGGTCAATAGTTGAAAGGATTTTCGCAATAACGGCTGGATGCCAAAGGCCTGGAAGAACTGCTGTAATAATGTTTAATTTTTTCGTGTGTGATGCAAGTGCTGATGCTAGAGCTGTTGCCTCTAGTTGATTTTCTGCACCGTAGCTTGCTAGGAATCTAGTTTGAAGCAGAACATAATCAAATCCTACTTCCTCAGCGATTTGTGCGTAGCGCTTGTTGTCCTCGAAGGTCCAGCCTGTTTTTTGTGGTAGGTTTGAGATCACCAATCCCCCACTAACGTTTGGTGCCCAATAAGCGAATTCTAATCCCATACTAAATTCCTCCTAATAAAATTATTAAAAAAGAGGATCATTTAAGTCCTTTTTGGACTAATATGATCCTCTGGTTGACCAGTTGGATAGGTATTCAACATTTTAATAACTATTACATCCACCATTTATAAAGTTAACAATTTCTATAAGTTAAGTGTGTTTTTAGTTCATACTCCTTCATAATGGGAATTTGAATGCCACTTTATTCTCCGCCTTCTTCGAAGAACTCCGAAGGTAACCCAACAAGATTTTTTCCAATGATATCTTTTGCTAACAGGTTGGACGGAGCTAGAACAATGCCTGCTCTTGCGTCCCGATACAGGCGTTCGATTGGTCCTTTTTTATACCCGTATCCCCCTGTTACGTCCATCGCAACATTTGCAACCTTGTTCGCCACCTGTGTAGCATACACTTTAAATTCAACCGAATCATAAAACAATTCACCAAAGGCTTTTCCTTCAGCCTCAAATTGATTGAATTTTTTAGCTAGCTCAATTTGCCAAGGCTTTAGGCTGCTGATTAAGATTTTGGCATCAGCCAGCTGCCCCCTGATCACTTGATAATCAGCTAAGCTCTTATTAAAATCACGATGAATCGTTTTCTTCACATGATCTATCGCTTTTTCCAGTGCATCTTCGGCCACACCTAAGAATGCAGAGCCCATACCGAGCATATAAAGCGGGTCAACTCCATTTATAGCAATTTCCACTGCTTTATTTTCCTCCCATAATAAATCCTGCCGCTTAACCGTGACACCCTCCAGTTTTAATGGTCCGCTATGGTTGCCATGAACGCCTAAAGCATCCCAGGACCCGGCTGAAATTCCCGGATGCTTCCCATCTACGATAAAATAGCTTAAATCCGTTGGCTTTTCTGCACCAGGTGTTCGAGTTTGCAAAATATAAAACGCAGACTGCCCGCCACTTGTGGTAAAGGATTTCTCTAAATCTAATACGTAATCTTCGCCGTCTCGTTTGGCTTCACTTAAACTGAACCAAGTATGTCCACCTGTTGCTTTCTCGCTCATTGAATGCGTACCAATATTCCCGTTTCGAACAGGAGGTAGCCATCGCTGTTTTTGATCTTCATTGCCATAATAAACGATTGTTTGCGCAGCACCGACATGCATTACATAGACTAACGCGGTTGAAGGGCACCCTTTGGCAATTTCTTCTGTAGCGATCGAAAACGCTTCATAATCAAGTCCAAGACCATCATATTTTTCCGGGATAAGGATACTGTTCCATCCCGCCTTTGCTAAGTGATTCAAATTTTCTCGAGGAAATGAGCCTTCCTTATCGATGATTTCTGCATTTGGACGAATGACGTTAGCCACTAAATCTTGAATATCCTCTCTTATTGATTTTTCTTTAATTGTATTTGTCTGTACCATCTTTTCTCCTCCTTAAAAAGGTTCATTATTTATTGAGACATCATAGACTCCAGAGTTGATTGCTGAAGCTGATTTCTTTTTCGATTTCACCCATGAAAATAGATAACTAGCCATACATAATACGAGAATCAGCCATGGGAAGAAGCTGACAGGTGCAGGCTGACCAGGTTGGATCATTGCCCAAAGTGGAACAAGAATACTGATTAAGCCCAAGATAGGAAACAAAAATTTCTTATGAAACGGCCATTTTTCTTGTTTATAAAAGATGACGGCTAAATTCAATAAACAATAAATGATCAACAGCGGAATCGTGCCAATCGTACCTAAATATCCAAAGCCAACAACCCAGCTCTCACCGAGGAAGCCAAATAAAACAGCTACAAATAGTCCTGCACCGGATAAGAGGGTAAGTGAGCCTATTGGCGTTCCCCATTTCGAGACCTTAGCTAGTTTTCTATTAAATAACCCTTCACGTGCAGTGTGAAAAGGAATCCTCGAAAAACCGTTTAAGCAAGCAATGGTCATCCCAAATATGCTGGTAAAACCTGCAATCGTGGCAAGGACGGAAAAACTGCCTAAATATTGATTGGCAAGATCCATAAAAGGGTTTGAGCTATTAAGCAATGCTTCGGCTTTATTAGAAAATCCACTAATGATGCTGTAATTTATAAAAATATAAAAGATTGACATAATCGCGATACTTACAAGAACCGCACGTGCCGTATTCTTTTTTGGATTCTTCGTCTCTTCAGCCAATGCAACAGAGTTTTCAAAACCGATAAATAAATAAACAGCTAACGGAAAAGCGAGACTCAATCCAGATATTCCTCCCTCGATTGAAGATGCAGCAAACGGAATTAGCGACAATGGAGCTGGAGGGTAAATAAACACTAGTGCTGAAACCACAACTAGTACCCCAACTTCGATGAACAGCGCTAAAGCAGCAATTTTCGTCGATCGATGAATCCCTAGAACGGTCAAGCCCCAGATGAGTAATCCCAAACTAATTGTTGGGTAAATCCAGTGAATATGTATCCCATATAATGCTAGTGAATCTGCGGTCCATCCTCCAAGTTCGATAAAGGCAGATCCAGCCAGAAAAATGGTTCCAACTAAAAAGACCAGCGAGGCCGCCATCCCGACTACATCTCCAAACGTCATACTTATATATTGGATTAGTGAGCCGCTGCTTGGATGGGTTTTTGAGAAATTTGTTAAGCTAAGACCCACCAATATTACTGCTATTGATGCTACTAAAAGGGTGAGCGGTGAACCAATTCCCGATGCCGCAAATATTACCGGAAATCCATAATATATACCGGCAGCCGGTGCCATTTGTGCGAGTGTAGAGCTGATCGCATCAAGAAGAGTTAATTTTTTCTTCGGATTCAGCTTAAATTCGACATTTCCATTCATTCATTTTCTCCTTTTATTTGGGTAATAAAAAAGCTCTTTTCCAAAATGCTTATCTAGCAAGAGAAAAAGAGCCATCGGTTGACCGGTCGACACTAACAGTTTTATTATTCACGAATGAGTCATCTGAAAAAGTAATGATTTCTATTACAAAAAACATTTTTAACCCCCTTTCTTTCTTTATTTAGTATGCTGTGTTAAATTTGTCTGTTGATTTCCGCTGCATGTACTCGCTTTCCGCGGGGCGGGCGGTGAGCCTCCGCTGCGCTCTTGCGCTTGCGGGATTTCACCTGGCCCGCTGCTGCCGCGTGAGTCTCGCACATTCCGCTCCAATCAACAGAATGAAAAAATAAAAACTTAGTTTAACACAGCCTAATAAATAAAAAGAGGCTCATATCAGTCCTTTTATCGGACCAACATGAGCCTCCAGGTTAACCAGTGGGCAATATCAGAATTTTTTGGTATCTGAATTTCATGGACTAATCATAATACAAATAAATCCTATGTGTCAAGTGTGTTTTTCTACTCTTTTTTCAACTTTGAGCCAGTTTTTTAGAGTGCGTTCGTGGGGTAATGCTCCTTATAAACATAAGGATATTAGTTCAGTGTTTAATTAGGGATATAATCTGGGTTGTGTTTGTCTAGTTCGAAAAAAAGATTTTTATACTCTACAATACATAATTCACCTAAAAGATAACCTTTTTTAATATAATTATGCAGCTCCGTAACATCTAATGGATTCCGTTTTAATTCTCCTGTAAAACGTTGTATTAAATCTTCTAATAACATAGAAATCCGCCCCTTTTCCCCTAAATAATATAAGATTTCTTCCTAAACAAAGTATAACACGTGATATATGTCACACTTATTTTTTTAATAATTCAAACTAACGACATTTTTCTACAATAATTTCATATTTTTATTGATAACTACTTGATCAACAAGAACCTCTTGATACCCAGCTTTCTTTATTTTTTCATCATTTCGATGACATCGATCCATTTGATAGCAGTTCCTCCTCAGGTTGCTCCTTTTCATTGTTTAATGGAGTGGTATAGCTTGGTGAGGAATGGAAATCCTAATATTACCAAAGTACCGAATGGAGGATATGTGATGACGAACGAGGAATTTGTAGAGGGGAAATTGCCAAAGTTCCCTAAATCCTTTTGGACAGATTCAACGGTTTTGCCAGAGTTTCCCCAGCTAGATCATGATATTCATGTTGATACTGTTATTGTAGGTGGCGGTATCACCGGAATAACAACTGCCTACCTTTTGGCTAATAAAGGATTAAAGGTTGCAATCGTGGAGGCAGACAGGGTACTGAATGGAACAACGGGAAATACAACCGCAAAAATTACCGCCCAGCATGATTTAATTTACGATGAATTGATAACCAATATGGGAAAAAGTAAGGCAAGGTTGTATTATGAAGCCAGCATTCAAGCCTTAAACTTTATCAAAGAAACAATTGACCAACTTCAAATCGACTGTGACTTCAGTACACAGGACGCTTACATATACTCAACCACGGAAGAGTATGAACAAAAGATAAAAAACGAGGCCAAGGCATATGAAAAACTTAATATTGATGGAGAACTGATTGATACCATTCCCTTTGATATAAAAATTAAAAATGCGCTAATTATGCGAAATCAAGCACAGTTTCATCCCCTTAAATACTTAAAGCATCTTGTCCAAAAAATCACCGAAAAAGGCGGACTCATCTTTGAGAATACTGTAGCGGTGAATGTGGAGACAGAAACACGGCCAACAGTCCTTACTCGAGACGGAGGCCGTGTTACAGGCGATTATGTTCTCGCTTGTTCGCATTTTCCATTCTATGAAGGACTCGGACTTTATTCTGGGAAAATGTATGCCGATCGATCTTATGTTCTTGCGGCTAAAACCAAAAGTAAATTTTCGGGTGGAATGTATATTAGTGCGGACCAACCAACACGTTCATTAAGGTCCGTTACCATTAACGGAGAAGAAATGGTCCTTATTGTTGGGGAAGGTCACAAGACTGGCCAAAGTAACAACACGATGAAACACTACCAGGCACTAGAAACCTTCGGCCGCGAGGTGTTAGGAATCGAATCTATTCCTTACCGCTGGTCCGCGCAAGATTTAACAACATTGGATAAGGTCCCATATATCGGGCCAGTTACAGCAGGTCAGCCGAAAATATTGATCGCGACTGGCTATAGAAAATGGGGAATGTCCAACGGAACCGCCGCTGCCCTTCTATTATGTGACACTGTTTTGGGCAAAGAGAACAAATTTCAAAAGCTGTTTAATCCATCAAGATTTTACATTAACCCTAGCTTAAAAAACTTCTTTGTCGAGAATGCAGATGTTGTTAAACATTTAATAAAAGGAAAACTTGAATTAACCAATCTAAACCCAAATCTATTACCTAACGATGAAGGGGCTGTCATAAGCATTAACGGGGAAAGAAAGGGTGCCTATAAGGATAAGGAAGGAACTCTGCACATTGTAGATACAACATGTACCCACGTAGGATGCGAAGTTGAATGGAACTGCGCTGAGCGGACCTGGGATTGCCCGTGCCATGGATCTAGATTTTCGTATACCGGTGAAGTTGTTGAAGGGCAGGCGGAAAAGCCGTTACAGAAGTATGATTTTAAGATGATTGAAAATCTTACATCGGAAGACTCTGGGTATTGACATAAATTCACAGGGAATCCAACAGTGGCCGATTCGGCTTTTTCGGCCGTTTCGTCCACTTTCACCCCTAGTGGTTCTTGTTTTCCGACACTTAAAACTTGACAAATAAATTTATTTATGCTATAATCTACAACTTTATTTTTTGTATGTATAATAAGATTCTCCTGGCAGGGGAATCTTATTTTTGTTATAAGGGAGGATTATGGTATGAAGAAAAATGAATCAAGTTTAACTTCCTTAATATCAGCCTTTGGTCGAGCCTACCACTGTAAATATGACACACCTAAAATTTTTAATGATTTTATTACAAATGATTTAATGACCGAACATGAATTTTCAACTATCAGCAAGAACATGATTCAAGGTATACAGTTTTTTAGTAAAGAGATTTCTCAAAGGTTTAAAGATAATTCAGATGAAATTTTAAAATGGATTACTCAGGTTCAGCTTTCACCAACTCCCCTAGCACGTGCTGCATATTGCGAAAAAGTACTACTAAATGAAATTATGCTTGGCGTAAAACAGTACGTCATTCTTGGAGCCGGATTAGACACATTTTGCTTCCGCCATCCAGAATTATCCGACAATATTGAAATATTTGAAGTGGATCACCCTGCAACACAAGCATTTAAAAAGACAAGATTGAAAGATGCAAACTTTCAAATTCTAGATCATCTTCATTTTGTTTCAATGGATTTCACTAAAGAATATTCTGTCCAAAATCTCGTTGAGGAAGGTTTTATGCCTTACAAAAAAACTTTCTTTAGTTTATTAGGTGTTTCTTATTATTTAACAAAAGAAGAAAATGCTAGCTTGATTCATTCATTATTTTCCAATGTTCCAGCAGGAAGTTCGATTGTTTTTGATTATGCAGACGAAAAATTATTTGAAGAAAAAGGCTTCTCTAATCGGGTTCAAAATATGGTTCAAATGGCTGCAGCAACCGGTGAGCCAATGAAGTCTTGTTTTACTTATAATGAGATGGAGAAAATGTTGGAAAACGCAGGTTTACTCATTTACGAACATTTATCACCGCTTAACATTCATGATCAATTCTTTCGTAATAGAACAGACTATTTATCTGCATTCGAAACGATTCATTATATTCATGCTGTTAAAAAATAATAATCATTTTAAAACTACTAACCTCTCAATCTCAATCATCTGGGTTGAGAGGTTTCAAAAGAAACATGGGGGGCTCTTTTGTTTACATATTTTTCTACGTTTCCTTGGATCCCTCAATAACAAGTACTTTTCGAAAAAGTGGGTAAACGAAATATCCAAAGCACACACCTAAGACGTTTAGAAATAGATCATCAATATCTAAACTTCCTCTTTTGGTAGTAAATTGTAACCATTCAATCGTGCATATTGAACATATGGTGATCAAGAGCAATTGTTTCATACTAGGTGCCCATTTTGTGTATCTATAATACAAACCAAATGGTATAAACAAACCAATATTTGCGCCTAAATTATAAAGTGCAATTAAATAATTGACTTTACCAGATAGATAAAAATAAATGGTGTCGAAAGGAATAAGATTTATGCTTCCATAACCTTGACCATTGGGTCTGAAAAATAATAAAACAAGCAATCCGATAGAATAAAGAAAAGTAATAACATGAAGGATTTTTTTTGACAAACGAATCTTTTCCTTTTTTACCCAGCACACACCAAATAAAACAAGGAAAGAAATACAAAACCAAACAACTCCGACCACAATCGGATGAAGATAATTTGTTAATTCAATCCATACCGGCAAAAGTAAAATAAATAATATTTGAGAATATAAAAAACTTAGTTTTATGGTTTTATTCATGTTTCCTTCGTACTCCATCATGTCTCAAAATTTTCGTTTCCAGCACTGTGACAACCTGATTTTTCTTGTTTCATAGATTTGTTTCACAAGAATGGAGATTTTTAGGTTAGATATTATTTTGCCTTTTAAATTCAAAAATTTCCTCAATGGCTTGTTGGTACCCACCCGATTTTTGCAGGGATTTGCTCATTTTAGCCACCGCTATATGGAATGAGGGCTGATTTAACACACGGTCTGCGGTTTCACGCAGCAAATTTGCTGTCAAATCTTGCATTTGTAATTGAATACCGGCTCTCGTGTTGGCAACTTGACCGGCAATAACAGGCTGATCCGCACTTTGTGGGATGACTATGAGCGGAACCCCGTAATAGAGTCCCTCGTGAACACTGTTCATTCCGCCATGTGTGATAAATAATTTTGTATGCTTTAGCACCTCAGTTTGGGGAACATAATTTTTTACAATGAAGTTGTCAGGTATATCTCTCAAATCACATGCTTGAATTTTTTCCCCAATCGACATGACCACAGTATGTTCGGTGTTGGCAAATGCTTCGAAACATAGTTTATAAAAATCAATTGCTTGATTAAAAACAGTACCCAGAGAAATGTAAATTGGTTTTTTCTCCATGACAGCGGTGAGGTCACAATCGTCGCTGGACACGATGGAAGGGCCAATAAATTTGTAAGTTGGATCGAATTCATCTCCTAAAGGTTGAAACTCCCTTGTGGTATATACGATTGTAAGTAATGCAGGATTACAAAACACTTCATAAGGAGAATGGATTTCCACTCCATATTTCTCCTCCACCCCCGCCTTAAGCCTTTGAAATTCAGCGTATGTTTCTGAAGGAATATTTTTAGAAAGCTGTTCAACCATTTTATCGAATGATTGTTTAGTCTGCGCAAAAGAAGTACATGAATTGATTGCTGGGAGTTTGAGGATTTGAGCAAGTAAATAGCCGCAGCCAAACATTGAATCGTGGATCATATAATCAAAGTGCTCACCTTCGATTTGCTCAAGCAGTTTAGGGATAACGATATCTGCCGTACGTAGTAGACCATTGATTCTTTCAAGAAAATTATTTCTCCCGCCTGAGATAAAGGCTTTAATAAATTTTTCACCGTCAATTGTTCGTACAGTAGCTCCCGTCTTCTCAATACGTTGTTGAAAATCCTCAATCGTAAAATACACTACCTCTTCTCCATGCGAAATAAGCTCCTGAACAACTCGAATTGTTGGATTGATATGTCCTTCTGATCCTAGATTAATAAATAGTACTCGTGCCATTTAAATTTACTCCTTTTCGAAAAGGGAACTTGGTCCTAACTTATCAGCATATTAGTCCTACGCTTTCCGCAAAAAAAGCTTTGGTCCTAATCATATTTGAAGCCACTTCCAACTTACCAATATAAATCTTGTCGGCTTTCGATCCTTAACTTAAATCAATGACAATTCATTTTCTCCCTTTTACAATAAAACAAAATTGATTTCAGGGAGGAATTTTTATGACTCATTTACAAAAAGAAGTGTCGTTTCTACGAAAGGTTGCTCTGACTGCCGGTATATCTCTAATCATTATGGCACTTGCTGCATTTTTTTCCTATGGGCTTGTATATGGTAAGCTGGTTGTTCCTGGCAATGCCAACGTAACTTTAAACAATATATTGTCATCAAGCCAACTTTTCAATGCTGGTATTTTCGGTTGGCTCATTATTCTCATATGTGACATTATAGTCTCGTGGTGTTTTTACATCATCCTGAAACCGATTAGTAAAAATCTTTCCTTACTCGGTGCATGGTTCCGCCTAACTTATGTGGGGATTTTAGGAATAGCCATCCTGAATTTAATCTTTGTCTCGATTCTTACGAAAAAAGCAGACTATCTATCTACCTTCACAACCGACCAGCTTCAAACGTATGTCATGCTATTTTTAGAGGCATTTGATTTTTCCTGGTCTATTGGTTTAATCATTTTTGGCGGACATTTATTGATTGTAGGATACCTGGTCTACAGATCAGATTTCATACCTAAAATCATTAGTATTCTATTATTAATAGGGGCAATAAGCTATATGTTGATTCATCTCTGTTATTCATTTCTTCCACAACTTGATTCGATTACAGGAATCCTTGAATCGATCCTTAGTGTGCCAATGGCTTTAGGTGAGTTGGGGTTTGGAATCTGGTTGTTAGTGAAAGGTGGCAAGGCTCCAAAAAGTGCATAATTACTCCTATCCATTCTCGGTCTTGATTCGTTTCTTTATTCGACTTAGGGACTCAGGAGTAATGCCCAGAAAACTGGCCAGTTGATGCTGAGGTACTCGATCAACTAGATGAGGTCGCTTTGCTAATATTGCTTTATACCGTTCTTCTGGGGTAGAACGGATAAATGCCGCGAATTCATCTTGTACTTCGCCAAAGTTCTTCTCCATCATTTGCCGTGTCATAGTTTCCAATTGATTATATTTGTTATACATTTCTTTTTCAGTATCAAGATCACCAACGACCAGTAGCGTATCCTCTAAACAGACTAAAGAGTACCTAGATGTTTTATCTTGCTTATGAAAATCGAAATTCGCAATGGCCTGTTCTTCTGTATAGAAATTGGATGTAACCTCATTACCTGATTCATCGATCGAATACTGTCTGATACATCCCTTTAAAACGAAATAACATTTTGAGGAAACCTCTCCTTGTCTTAGGAGAATGGTTCCTTTTTTATTTTCTTCAATACAAATACTCTCTAAAATTTCCTGTTGTTGTTCTTCGGTAAGAGCTGTTAATTCTTTCATGTACTTCAGTAGTTTTCTTTTCATCATCTACTTCCCTTTTCGATCTCTCAATTTTAAAAATTTTCCAATTCTCATCTTTTATCATTTTATCATGAAACCGTTGGAGTAAAAAACACTCATAAATGTTGAAACGACAACATTTATGAGTGTTTATGTAGAGGGTATTTACATCCCGATAAACTGAATTTATATTCAGAGCCTTAAAAGGCTGTTTTCTCATTATCCATTGTATGCTCTTTGTAATTCTGTAAGATCGAATTTCTTCATTTTTAGAAAAGCTTTCGTTACACGCGCAAGTTGCTCCAGGTGTGCCTTTGCTCATCATCTCGTCCATTTCTGTTGGGACAATCTGCCAGGATACGCCAAACTGATCTTTTAACCAGCCGCATTGTTCGGCTTCTGGAACGGCGGAAAGCTTTTCCCAATAGTGATCAATCTCTTCTTGTGTCTCGCATTTCACCATAAATGAGATTGCCTCGTTAAAACTAAATTGATGGTCGTGTGCGCTGTCCATTGCCGTAAACCACATATTTTCTATGCAAAAATCAGAAAACATAATCGTTCCTTCTTTGTCAGGTTCCATGCCTTTAGGGTAACGGGTGATTAGTCCCTGCTTAGCGTTCTTAAATACCGATAAATAAAAATCCATTGCCTTTTCCGCATTGCCGCAATTATCTCCGACAAATAAAAGCGATTGTACGATTGCAGGTCGCTCTTCACCTTCTGGATTGGTAAGGATTAATTGCCACGACAATCCAAACTTATCTTGAATCCAGCCAAACCTTTCACTAAACGGATACTGGTCAAGCGGCATTAACGCTATGCCACCTTCGGACAATTTGCTCCATACTTGATCAATTTTTTCTCTCGCGTCTGTATCTCGTGATGGATCAAAATTAACAGTGAAAGAGATCGACGGATTGATTTTGAAAATGGGCCCTGCGCTGATTGCCTTAAACTTCTGCCCCCATAGCTCAAATGAAACGATATCGGAGTCGCCTGATGGTGTGTCATGGATTGTCGTGACATTTGTAATTTTTGAATCTGGGAATATCGAAGCGTAAAACTCGGCAGCTTCTTTCGCCTCCTTGTCATACCATAAATGCGGAACAATTTTTTGATTTGTGTTTGGCATGGTGATTCCTCCATAATTTAGACTTGACCAAAATTGGCTTCCTACCTTACAAAATAAGTTCCGTTTTCATGCAATAAGTTCAAGACCTTTATTTGCTTTTGTTGAAGAATCGAATAATCTTCCTTTAGGTTCATTTTACTCTAAAAAACAGCACTTAACCGATGAATATAAGATGATCATTAATCAATCGGTTTAATAAAGTGTGAGTCAGAGTACTAGAATTGTTTATCCTTTAAGAATCCTTACCATATAGTCATAATTATGCCCATTTATTTGGATGACTTTTTCTACATGATAACCCAATTTTTTATATAGAGCTTTTGCCGTTGGATTATCATTAGCAACATTCAGTGAAACTCGACTGAACCCCATTCTTTTAGCAACTTTTTCCGCTTCTTTAATTAAAGCTGTTCCTATTCCATATCCTTGAAACTTTGGATTTACAGAAACAGTGTCTATGTAATAATCGCCTGGTTCCGCTTCTTTATCAAAGTAAATCTCCTGATTACGCCTTTTCTTTCTTAATCTACTAAGGATTGGCTCGTCCAAGCCAGATGCATCGTCTCCTGGATAAGTTATAATCAGTCCTACTACTTCATCCAATACATCAGCAATAATCGTATTTTGAAAGCTAAGACGGTTATTTTTTTCGCGAAAAAAGTATGCTAATGTTTCGCGGATATTTTCCGTTTTCGTTTGCCCTGTTAACTGTTCGGCAATATCGGTAATAGCATTATGAATAAGTTCGGCAGCTTTCTTTGAGTCTTTATTTTCGGCTAACCTAAGAATTAATTCTTGAGAAACCATTTCCTCCCAGGTTATTCCATAGGGTACACCCCCTGAAGTTTCCCCTGCACAAAAATAGAATGTTGAATCTTGCTCAAAATAATTCATTTGTTTACTTCTTTGTGAATTTGATTTTTTCCTCAAAATAGAATATCTCCCTAAACAACTATTAAATTTTATCGAATAAATGGGTCAATCCCTCGCAACATTAAAATTTCTCTTACTGGGGAAATGACCCATTTTTCCTGATAGACTATCACCAAATCGTATGGTTTATATTAAAAAATTGGCGTCTTCACTGGTGCTTAACTAAACATCTCTTTTGCCTTTTCCTTCATTTCTTTAAATCGTTCATTTAGAGGTTGGAGAATCATGTCGTCGGTGGTAAAATGCCTAACAATGGTCCGTAATTCATGTCTATTGAATTTACCCTGGGCATGAATTTTATAACCCCTACCGTTCAGTTTATACCTTATCATAAAACTGTCAGCTTTCCTGCCTTCTCTTGGATAAACTTGAACAAAATTTAAAACTGTCTCATGACACTTACAATCTGGATTCATACAATATGAATCAGCAACCAAAAATAATTTTCCGCTGTATTCTAATTCAAAAAAATCTATGTCTTGATTTGGAAAAACCTCTGAATAACAAACGCTGATGCCTCTAAATATTTTCCGCAATATTGTGATCACTCTGATGCCGAAACACAACATTTATCAATGTATTCTGTTCTTTCCTGTATTAATCCATAAAAAACACTCATGAATGCTGATTTGACAACATTCATGAGTGTTTACAAAGAGAAAACTAACGATTTTTGGCAGACATTGCATATTTTTAAAATAAAGGATCTGAATATCCTCCAAATGTGCATTCTTAAAGTTATACGTGGTTTCCAACGAAAGGTTACCGCTCGTTCTTCCCTCTTACTTCCTCCTCATCAGTGTTACCATACATAGCCGTTCCATGGCCACCAGTCATTCTAGCAAGCACTTCTTTCGCTTCATTATATGAGAGTCCAGATTGGGCGTTTAATTTTTTTACTTCCTCAATATCTGTTCCCACGACGGTATAGTTATCATTATTGTTTTGGTTCATGTATGACACCCCTATTTTCGTTTCTAATTAGATTCTCCAAAATAGGGTCTCAATATGTTATGCAATACTTCTTCCCAAAAAGGGCAAGATGCAACCACTGCTTCTTAACTGCTCGCACTCGTATACGATGAGAGGGCAAAGCGCCAAAAGCCGGCACGATAGCCATAGGAATAAACCTGCAAGGACGATGGATATGGCGGTTGTCGTGACATTCCATTTTCCAAGTAACGACAGTGCTGGTGTGCTTGTAATAAAAGCAGCTGGTAAAACGTAGGTTAGCACAACTCGCAGCCAGCCTCGATACATCCCGATTGGGAACCGTGTTGTTTCAAAAAAGGAATTAAACACAAACGATAAATCATCTATCCGAATTACCCAAAAGGAGGTCGTCATCAGCATCATCCAGAGTGCGTAAATCAATACAAAGGACGATCCGAGACTAACGATAAACATCACCATATCCGAAACGGTTGGCAGATATTGCTTCATTGTTAATGAATAGATAATAAGACCGACTCCAAGCCCTACATCCAATAAGCGCCAAAACATTAAATGGCGGAAGCTGACATAAAACATGCTGTCAACTGGCTTCGTTAACACATAGTCAAACGTTCCTTTCCGAATATGTTGTAAGAGGCGTGACATATTCGGACGCAAAGCGAAATCGATGCAGCCCTGCAATGTATTGAACACACCGAGTAGCAGCAAAACATCTGCATATCCCCAACCGCCAAGAGCATCGGTTTGATAAAAGAAGACCTGAATCGTCAAAATTGCCACGCCAATGCCAAACAAGCTTGACAGCAAATTGCCGATAAATTCACTGCGATATTCGAGCTCCTCCACTAAACAAGTTCGAAAAAACTCACGAAAAATGCGCCAATGCCTTCGCACACTATCCCCCCACTGCTTGACTTTTCTTTAACCCAGCCTTCCAAAGCAGGGCTGATACAAGTATAAAAAACAGACTCCAAAAAAGAGCTCCTAAAAAGCCCGCTGTGATAGCTGTCCCGCGTACGTCTCCATTGATCAATTCGATTGGAAATCCAATCATATAACGAAACGGCAAATAATAGCTTATTTCCTTAATGTATGGCGGTAGTAATGAAAGCGGGGCAATTCGGCCTGATAAAAAAAGAGACACCGCCTCAAACATACCATAAAGGGCCGACACTTTTGTGATCCAAAAACCAAGGAGGCCGAAAGTATAACTGAACAAAAAACGAATCACTGCGGCTAAAAGAAGAGCGACAAGAAAAAGCAGCCATTGTGTAACGGTGATATGTCCCAGTCGTAGCGCCGGCACGAAGAACGCCAAAACGCCCCAAACTGGAAGCAGAATGACGAAAAATAAGCCTTTATAAACGAGATTTTCAGCTATAGCCCAATGAATGGGATGAAACGGTCGGACGATTTGATAAGAATAGGTGCCCTCGCGAATTTCGCGTTCCATCTCCCAAACGTCCCAGGCGCTTGTCATCCGTTCAACAAAAATAAGCATCGCAAAATAAAAAATAAATGTATTCTCCTGCTTTGGATAAATATTTATCCAAACCATCATCGTAATGAGTGGCTGTACCATTGCTCCCGTCATCCACACAATCGTGGCTAATTGATAAGCAAACATTTCTACGTACTTCATCCGAAGAAGAACAGCATATTTATGAAACATGAGACTCCTCCTGAAACGCGAGCGTAATCACTTCTTCCATCGGCGGGTCTTCGATATTTAAATCGGTCACGTCAAACTGCTGCAGAAACTGAGCCGACACCTCTGGAACTCGTTCTCTTGGAACACGAAGCGTTACCTTTCCATCTTCAATAGACACCAGCTCGCCATATGACTCCCATGAAAGCTCAGGAATCGAACGAAGCTGAACCTCTAATAATTTATACGGTGTTAATTTTTCTGCTAGGACGTCCAGTTCCCCATCATACAAGAGCTTCCCGTGATTAATAATTAACACTCTGTCGCAAAGTGCCTTCACATCGCCCATGTAGTGCGACGTTAACAACACCGTAGTCTTATGCTCTCTGTTGTATTTACCAATAAAATTGCGAACTTTTTCCTGCGTATGTACATCCAGACCAATTGTAGGTTCATCAAGAAATAAAACCTTTGGACGGTGCAAAAGAGCTGCCGCTAATTCACATTTCATCCGCTCCCCCAGTGATAGATTTCGTGCCAGGTCGTGTTAACAGATGTTCAAGCTCTAACAATTCAATCAGCTCGTCTAACGTTTCGCGAAAGGCCCGGTCTTCGATTTCATAAATCGCTTTGTTTACCAGAAACGTTTCCATCGGTGGAAGATCCCAAATCAGTTGGCTTTTCTGCCCCATCACCAAGCTCATCATCCGTTTGAATTCCGCTTTCTGCTCGAATGGTGTGAATCCGGCAACCTGAATCTTGCCTGAGCTTGGATGAAGTAAACCGGCCAGCATTTTGATCGTTGTGGTTTTTCCGGCTCCGTTTGGCCCTAAAAATCCAACAATTTCTCCTGATGGAATGGAGAATGAAATATTTTGTACCGCTTCTACCGTTTTATATTCCCGTTTAAACAAACTCCGTACAGCATCGGTCCAGCCTGCTTGCCTGACGTGAACCCGAAATTGCTTTTGCAGATTCTCTACTTTGATTGACATATGTATCCCTTCCGTTCTTAAGCTGCACTTTATTATTTAGCTATTGTTAATTTTGGTATTTTTGATATTTCAAGTGAAACGTTTGAGTTTGTGAGGGGGATTTTGGGTATGCCTCAAAACGTGCATATTTCCATTAAGGTGTGCATATTCACAAATAGTCGTGCATAATTTTCAAAAGTTGTATCATAAATGGTAAAAAGTCGTGCATATATTTGAAAAGTTGTATCATATATTTTTGAACTTAAATCATATCCACATTTAAACGTGCATATCAGGTTGTTTGCGAGCATAAAAATGACCAAAATTTCCTCTCATTTCAAAAAACAATCTTCTTCTCAATAAATAGCCGATTCTTTCGTAAAAATGCGGATCCCTTTGACCCAAAAAGCAAACTTCATCGTTAGAATCCACTCTTTAACTCCATCGCGCAAATACCTTAAAGATAAACCATAGGATAAAAACAATCCAAAGTAAAATAATGATTGAACCCGCCAACCAATTCTTTGGTTTACCGTTTTCTAACATACTATTTGCTCTCACTTCACATTCCAACAGGACATCCTTTGGTATTATCTTTAATGCCAACATGATCCCTAACGGAAGAATAATTACATCATCTAAATAGCCCAGAATCGGGATAAAATCAGGAATTAAGTCGATTGGGCTGAAAGCATAGGCTACCACACACGCTGTGAAAAATTTAACATACCACGGTACTCTTTCATCCTTATATGCAAAGTAAAGAATGAATATTTGTCGTTTCAAGTTTTTTGACCAAGCCTTTATTTTCTCCATTGTTTTCTCCTAATACTGTCAAATTGAGTGTAAATTATACTCAAAAAATTCACTTCAAACAAAGTCCAAAAAATTGATGTGCATCCCACCATATTTTCTAGCAAATTTAAAATTTACGATTAGCCCATTATTTACCTTTTTATCCATATTTACTATCTTTTTATAATGATATAATTTTACTTACAACTTTACACTATAACTTTTATTTTACTCTCGATACTTACCCTTAAAAATAGTACTTCATTGGAGTGAACAAAATGAATTCGTTTTGTAATAGAAAGACTTTAATATTTTTCACTGTGTTTCAAACTGTTGGTTATTATATTTGGATTTATTATTTTAAAGATCAAGATCAGATGAGGACCATTGGTAGTAATATTTTTTCAATACTAGGGCCACTCACCGCGTCCGTTGTATTATCTTTTGTTTATAAAAAACTGGAAAACAAAGATAAGTATTTTTGGCTACTTATACTTTTTGGGACGTTTAGCTATGTTATTGCTGAAGGAATTTGGTTTTATTATGAGACAATCTTAAAAGTAGTGGTTCCCTATCCGGGTTGGGCAGACTTGTTTTACATGCTTCAAATATTATTTTATCTTTTTGCTTTCTTGTTTCAGATTTGGTATAAGCGAAATCGATTGCATATAGTAAAATTTGTCCTCGATACTTTTATTATTATGACTGTGGCTATCTCGTTTAGCTGGCACTACATCATAAAAGATATATTAGCACAGTCAGATGGATCCTTTTTGTTTAAATTTGTTTCAATGGGCTATCCAATTGGAGATTTAGTTCTTATTCTTGCAGCAATCAGTATTTATATGGGTTCTGAGCATTTTTTCTCTACTAAGGTTTTCTATTTTCTTGTTGGAAGTTTAATTATTCAGGTCTATGCGGACTCTGCATATTTATACTTATCGGCTAAATCTCTCTATATTTCAGGTGGTCCTTATGATCCGTTATGGACGCTCGCCCTTTTATTGATGGGGGTTGCGGGTACATTCGCGATAACAGATCATGTCGAGCAAAGTCGTGATGTGGCCAAGACTAACAATACATATAAAATTGACTTTTTTTCGTTAAAATTACTATTGCCCTATTTAAGCGTTATCTTTTTGTTTATCTTTCTGCTCATCCAAGGTCGAGAAATCAACAGTTTGATGATTGGTGCAGCAGTGGCCATTCTTTTAGTGATTTTACGACAAATTTTTACCCTCTTAGAAAATCAATCATTGTTAACAAACTATCATACTTTAACTGAAAAATTAGAGATGAAGATTGTTGAACGAACAGAGGAAATAAGCAATAAAAATGAACAGCTAATGACTGCAGTTAGTAAAATGAAACAAATGGCCTACCATGATGTATTAAGCGGTTTACCGAACAGAAGATACTTTCTAGAGCAATTAACCATTTCGTTAGCAACAGCAAAACGTAATTCTACCAAAATTGCTATTGTCTTTATTGACTTGGACCGCTTTAAAAATATCAATGATACGTTAGGACATGAAGTTGGAGATCTTCTAATTAAATACGTATCTAAGCAAATGCAGCAAAATCTACGGCCAACCGATATAATCTCCAGGCAAGGTGGGGATGAATTTACCGTTTTAATAAATGATATTACTGATGAAAGTGAGATTATTCGATCCATCACTAAAATTCAATCGATTGTGGAAAAGCCGATAAAGCTTAATGATCATGAGCTGCACGTTTCAATGAGCTTAGGCATCGCCGTTTATCCGAGAGATGGTAGTAGCATCGAGGAACTACTAAAGCATGCTGATATGGCCATGTATAGTGCAAAAGAAATAGTTGGAAACAGCTACAAATTCTTTTCACCGGAAATGAATGAAAACATCACAAGAAAAATGACGCTTGAGTATGGTTTACGGAAGGCCTTAGAAAATGATGAGTTTATCCTTCAATATCAACCACAGGTGAATATCGATACCGGCAAGCTCATTGGCGTCGAAGCATTAGTTCGCTGGGGTACGAGTGATGGAGGATTAGTTTCACCGGGTGAATTTATCCCGTTAGCGGAAGAAACTAGACTTATTATCCCAATCGGTGAGTGGGTTCTTTACCAAGCATGTATGCAGGCTAAGGTTTGGCACGATTTGGGATACTGTGATTTAAAACTAGCAGTGAACCTGTCTCCTTTACAATTTTTGCATGAAAATTTAATTGAAATGATCTCTTCCATTCTCGAGCGAACTGGCTTGAACCCTAACTATTTAGAGATTGAAATTACCGAAACCGTTGCAGTATACGATGCTGAAGAAGCGATTTTGAAAATGCAAGCTTTGCGCGATATAGGAGTCCGAATCTCTATTGATGATTTTGGCACGGGGTACTCTTCGTTAATTTACCTAAAAAGATTTCCGATAAATAGCTTAAAAATTGCTCAACCCTTCGTAAAGGATATCATGACAAACAATAGTGATAAAGCACTCGTTAAAGCGATTATCTCTATGGCACATAGTCTTGGTTTAACTGTCATTGCTGAGGGTGTTGAGACGAATGAACAGCTGCAAAGCTTAAAGGAGCTTCATTGTAATGAGATACAGGGCTACCTGTTTAGTAAACCGCTAAATGTTGAGCAACTTGTAGAATGGGTCGGAGCAGGGCAACCAATGTTGGTGGCAGCTTCCGACTAATAGGCGAAAATTTAAGTTTCCTGTGGTGGGTATCTTTCACTCTTCAGGAAACTTTTTTATGATTACTGTTGTAATTTCGTGCTCCATCACATATTCTTTGATTTATTTTATAGATATATATGTTAATTTTTTGATATATTAATTTAATAATATATCGAATTTTTCGTTTTCCAAAATATTTTCTTGGGTATATACAGTATTGACTTTGAGATGCTAATACTTCTAATAAATTTTAATCGTTTGTAGGTGGAATTTAAATGGTTTTACTAGAAATTGTACTCCCTGCTTTTTTGATCTTTCTTTCTGGTTATTTAGTGCAAAAGAAATTTCAGGTGAGTATTCGAGGGATTTCGGTTATTTCGTTGTACATAATGTTGCCGGCTTTAACCTTTCATACTTTTTATAGTATTAAATTAAATGTTCAAATCTTGTATGCAGCTTCCGTTTCATTACTGCTGATGTTTGCTCTGATGGGGATTACGAAGCTAATGTGCCGTTTGCTTCGTTATGATGCAGCTTTGTTTAATCTAGGGAAATGTTTGAGTCTTGAGGGAAACGTTGCTAAGTTACTGAACGTGCATATTTCGAATTTGGTGTGCATATTCACAAATAGTCGTGCATAATTTTCAAAAGTTGTATCATAAATGGTAAAAAGTCGTGCATAAATTTGAAAAGTTGTATCATATATTTTTGAACTTAAATCATATCCACATTTAAACGTGCATACCACGAAATTTGCGAGCATAAAATGACCGAAATTTCCTCTCATTGTAAAAAAACAATCTTCATCTCTATTAAATAGTCGACTCTTTCGTAAAAATGCGTATCCTCTGACCAAAAAGCGAACCGCATCTTTAGAATTCACTCTTTAACTCAATCGTTCAAACACCTTAAAGATAAGCCATAGGATAAAAGCTATCCAAAGTAAGATAATGATGGAACCCGCTACCCAATTCTTAGGCTTTCCGTTTCTTAGTAGTTCATTTGCTTTCACTTCACAATCCGAAAGAACATCCTTTGGTATCATCTTTAATGCCAACATGATCCCTAACGGAAGAATAATCACATCATCTAAATAGCCAAGAATCGGGATAAAATCAGGAATTAAGTCGATTGGACTGAAAGCATAGGCTACCACACACGCTGTGAAAAATTTAACATACCACGGTACTCTTTCATCCTTATATGCAAAGTAAAGAATGAATATTTGTCGTTTCAAGTTTTTTGACCAAGCCTTTATTTTCTCCATTTTCTCTCCTAACATTACTAATGAATATGGGATACACTCTATGATTCTTATTTTACAGTTCATTTGATTTCAAATCCAAACGGCAAGTGCTTTTCAGCTTACTAAAATTTCAGCGTAAAACCGTAAAAAAATAAAAAACACCAGAAAGTGCCTACAGCTCTCCAGTGTTTTCCATTTCATATTACGTAAGAATCGCGTTAAATTCTGATTGTGCTTCTTGGTTTCCATTGTTTGTTTCCAAAGCTTGCTTTTGTTCGAGATCGAAACGTTCCATGATTGGCAAATCATTAACCGAGAACAAATACGTATCTTTTGTTGCTACATGTTCATGCCATGCCCAGTTTGGAACAACAAAGTAATCACCCTTCGTCCAGTCAAAACGAACTCCATTAATAATGGAATATCCTTCACCATCTTTTACATGAATAATAGACGAATGTGTATGACGGTGGGCCTTTCCATGGAACTCGGCTGGTAAAAATTGCATCCATGAGCCCATTGTTGGATTGGCTGTTTGTCCGTTTGAAGGATTAATGTATTCTACAGCATAGCCATCGTATAAATCGGGTTCAAAATTCATCAAGCCTTTGATCGCTTTTTCCGTTTGGCTCCATTTGAAATTCGCTAATGGGGCAATTGAAGAATAACGGTCCGAAATAGGGCGAACCATCCCACCTTGATAGCGAAGCTCTGAGAAATTATCTGGTACTGTTGGATCTTCGAGCTTACCTGGATATGGATCAAAGAAAGTTCCGCCGATAGAATACACCAATGGAATATCAAGTGCGTCCATCCAAATCATCGGCTTGTCACCAATATGTTCATGACCATGCCAAAGGTTTTTCGGAGTAATCAGGAAATCCCCCTCTTCCATGAAAACTCTTTGTCCTTGCACAATCGTATAAGCACCCTTCCCTTCCGTAATATACCTAAGTGCATTTTGAGAATGACGGTGAGATGGTGCAACTTCTCCAGGAAGCAATAACTGAACTGCAGCATACAACGTTTGGGTTGTTGAGGCCCAGCCCCAAGGCTGACGATAAGTTAATCCTGGATTTTGAAAATAAATGGCGCGACGTTCTCCGCCCCGTTCTGGCGTAAAAATTTCTGCTGCTTCCAATAATGTCTTCCTTAAAAGTTCACCTTTCCAGAGGTAGGCCTGTGCATGAGGTTCTGGCGTTTGATCCATCAGTTCTGGAATCGCTTCCCATAATGGACCTAAATTATATTGCTGAATATATTTTGTAAAATCCTTAACGATTTGACTCTTCATAAATTCATTTTTTGTTGCCATCCTTTATCCCCCTAAAATAATTATTTAACTTTTTCTACTTTGGAAAGGTTGCGTTGAATTTGCTGAAGATGACCCTCGAGATGCTCATCAATAAAATGACCAATAATAAACGAAACAGGTTTGTTCCCAAATTTAGCAAAATTCCGATGGGGAGATTCAATTATTAATTGTTCCTCTGTCAATTGTGATAGTTCAGTTAAAACTTTTCCCTCTAGTCCTTCTACCGCTTTAAGAGTAGATTCTACTGATAACGAGGCCGTGTTCGTTACTGCCGCTAAACGCTTCTCATCTTGTAGCCCTCTACCCCACTCACTTCCTGGGTTCTCAATTACTCTTTTTACTTCGTTCAGCCAATATGGGACCGCCTCATTAATATGGGATAATATTTGTAAAATTGACCATTCCTCTTCGGAAGGCTTCCACAGAATGACCTCTTCCGGTAAACTTTTGCACACCTGTACCACCTGTTCGATGGACTTCTGAATTGATACACGATATCCTTGGACTGTTTTTTCTGCCATATTACAGCCCCTCCTTCACACGTGAAACTTTATTTTCTAAAGTACCGACTTGATCGATTTCAATCTTTACAACGTCACCGTCTTTAAGGAAGACTTGTGGATTACGAGCTACGCCGACTCCTCCTGGTGTTCCAGTTAAAATCACGTCGCCCGGTTCTAGTGTCATTAAATTAGATAAAAATTCAACTAAATCCTTAACATCAAACACAAAATTTGCTGTATTTGTACGTTGACGCTCTTCTCCATTAACCGTTAAAACCATTTCAAGTCCGCTTGGGTCAGTCAATTCGTCAGTCGTGATTAACCACGGTCCCATTGGTGCACTACCTTCTACTGTCTTTCCTTGCAGCCATTGCAACGTACGTCGTTGAATATCACGATAGGTAACATCATTTACAATCGTATAACCGGCAACATAATCTAAAGCATCCTCTTTTGACACGTTCCGAGCACGTTTCCCCATGACAAAAGCAAACTCTGCTTCATAATCAAGCTGTTCCGAAATTGGATAAAACGGGATATCATCCTGTGGTCCAATAACGGTATTCGCAAATTTTGCAAAAATAACTGGGTGAGACGGGATTTCTCTTCCCATTTCTAAAATGTGTTCGCGATAATTATGCCCTACACAAATCATTTTTCCTGGAGCTTGTACAGGCGCTTCGATTTTTACATCCTCATATGCATAGACAAGCTTATGTTTAAACGTACCTTCATGTTCAAGTGCATAAGCAACTGCTTCCTTTGCAATAGAAAGACTCTCATCCCCGCCCTGTAAAAAATCAGTCATCACTGCAGGAACATAAGCCTCAGCAATTTTTTCATAACGAAGCTTCCCTTGAGATTGAAGTAAAGCTTGATAAGCAAAATTTAAATCGACCACTTGATTTGTTTCATTTATTAAAGCTCCAATTCGAGTAAATCCTTCACGACTATATGTGACTAATTTCATTTTTTTAATCTCCTTTAGCTAAAAATTATAAAATAAGATAACCGAGTTCACTATTATGATACTTAAATTTTTAGAAAATTGTCAATAAAAAAATTATTAAAAATTAAATAATCAAATAATTTAATAGTTTTATTAGGTTTGTCCGAGAACTGTTGATATAATTTCTATAGATCAATTGGAAACATATAAGATTTATTTTGTATTACTCAGATTCTAGTGATTATATTTAAAGTTGTGATTATAATTGAGGAGGATCATGATGGAAGTGATTAAAGCAGGCTCTACCATTCAATCCTTACAGATAGGGATAGGAATATTAGATGTTATTGCAAAGCAAGATCGACCATTGAAATTTACTGACATCCAAGAACTGACGAATATAACGAAAAGTAACCTCTATAAATATTTAAATACATTTGTTCAATTACAAATTCTTTACCGTGATAAAAACACAGGTACATATTTACTCGGAAGTAAACTGATCGAGTACGGTCTGATCGCTGCTGATCAAGAAAATGTTCTTGATCGGATTACTCCATTTCTGGAGGAATTAAATAATAAATCAGCGTGTTCAGTTATTTTTTCGATTTGGACCGAAAATGGACCGATGGTGATAAAAATGTTTAATCATAATCTTGGTTTTAATATCGGTGTCCAGATTGGAACGCTATTACCAGCAACTTCATCTGCCGGAAAAATTTTCCTTGCCTTTAAAGAACCTTATCTTATAAAAGAGTGGAAAGAAAAAGAAACAAATAAACTGCTTCCGAAATCTATCGAACAATTAGATAAGGACCTTGAAACAGTACGCATAAAGTCAATTGCATTTGCGAATGAACCGATTGTGACTTCTGTTTCCTCTGTATCGTTCCCAGTCTTTAATTATCAAAAAAATTTAATGGGGGCTGTGGCAGTGGTTGGGTTTAATGAACAAATACCAATGAATGAGGATGAAGAGCTAAGTAAATTTATTTTGAAAATAAGCAATGAAATTTCCAGTAATTTAGGCTATCGTTCATAATAAAAAGAGGCTGTTACAAGCTTGACCTAACTCCCACTAATAGGAGATTAGGCAATTTTGAACAGTCTCTTTTTAATTTCTGAAACTTTTTTAAAAAAATTCACAAAATTATTGATTTTTAATTTTCTGACTATTATAATTCATATTAAGAAATCGAGTTCACTATTAATAAAAACGTAAAATCTTTTTTATTTCCTTAAAATGTTAAAAGATTCCCATTTAGCTTTACAATTTTTCACTTTCTAACGATGCATATCTGGAAATGTAACCGTTTTTATTGTTTATCATTAACTACTCACATCTTCTAGTAACGAAAACGAATTTCATCGTTTATCACTTTTAATTGAACCTTTTTTTCGTATAAAGGTTCCATCTATTTATTATTTATGTATAGGGGGCAATGGAGAATGAGGAAAATGAATATAAACGATTTTATCGATAACCAAAAATTTAACCGCTTTCATTTATCACTGCTAATTTCTTGTATTTTCATAATTGTGGTCGATGGGTATGATATGTTCATGTTAGGTGCGATTATGCCATCCTTAATGGAATCTTGGGGAATGGATCCAGTTACCGGCGGTCAATTGGGAAGTTACGCACTTTTTGGAATGATGATTGGAGCTTTGGTCTTTGGACCCCTTGCTGACCGATTCGGAAGAAAAAATGTCATATTGATTTGTACCATTATCTTCTCCGTTTTCACATTTACATCTGGTTTTGCCAATGGTCCATCCAGCTTCGGCGTACAACGTTTTCTTGCCGGTATCGGATTAGGCGGAGTTATGCCAAATTTAATTGCACTAGTGACTGAGTATGCTCCAAAGAAACTTCGCAACACCCTTGTAGCTATCATGTTTAGCGGTCATGCTTTCGGAGGAATCCTTGCTGCATTGGGAGCCATGGTCATATTACCTGTTGCAGATTGGCGGGCTGTTGTATTTCTTGCGGGAATTCCCTTATTGACCTTACCGATCCTTTATAAAACACTACCAGAATCATACAGTTATTATATTAAAACAAACAAAACAAATAAATTAATGGCTACCTTAAATAAAATCAATAAACAGTCTCAATTTAGTGAAAATGACCAATTTGTCATGAATACGGCCGATGATACCGATTCGTCCATCAAAAAATTGTTTACTGAAAAGCGCGGATTAAGCACCATCATGTTCTGGATTGCCGCGTTTATGTGCTTATTAGTCATGTACGGTTTAAGTACTTGGCTACCAAAACTGATGCAGGCATCTGGTTACCCGCTCGGATCTAGTCTACTATTTTTAGTTACTTTAAATCTAGGAGCTGTCACTGGTGCTATTTTTGGAGGCAAGCTCGCTGATAAATTTGGCTCACGTAAAGTTTTAGCCGTCTCCTTTATCCTTGGATTTCTGTCCTTAACACTATTAAGTCTAAAACCAAATGTTTTCTTCCTTTATATTTTGCTCTTTATTGCTGGCGGTACGACAACTGGAACACAAATTAACACCAATTCGTATGTTTCACAATACTACCCTTCAGGCATCCGTTCAACTGGGGTTGGCTGGGAATTAGGAGTTGGTAGAATTGGCGGGATTCTTGGACCTGCTCTTGGTGGATTCCTATTGAGTTCTCAGCTTCCACTGCAAATGAATTTCCTTGCATTCGCCATTCCATGTATTATTGGAGGAGTTGCTATTCTTTTAGTTCAAGAAAAACATGGGCAGATCAAAAAAGTAAGTAAACACGATACATCTTTTGTAAGTGATACTCAGACTGTTAATGAATAAATAATAGGGCTGCTCCAAAAACCAACTTTGGGGCAGCCTCTACTACTTATTCAGCCTTTACAAGAATCTTCACTTGATCTTTTTCTCTTAATAAAACATTAAAACCTTCTTCAATAACTTCATCTAGTGTGATTCGTTTTGTGATAAGTTTTTCCGCTGGGAAATATCCTTGCGCCATTAGACTGATAACGGCAGGGAAGACATCGCGGTAGCCAATAATCCCTGTTACGGTTCGCTCTTTTAACACTATATTTTGAGGATGAATAGAAGCTTCTGTTTCAAAAATACTAACAATCATCGTTTCTCCACCAATTTTCGAAGCGTTGATTGCTTGGGTTAAGACTGGTGGAACTCCTGTAACTTCAAAGGAAACATCCACCCCACCATTTGATAATTTATGAATTTGCTCTACAGGATTTACTTCGGTAGGGTCAATCGTAATTGCACCTAGCTCTTCTGCCTTTTTTCGCCGTTGTTTGGATATCTCGACTGCATAAATTTCTGATGCTCCCGAGGCTTTTAATGCTTCAATTACTAATAATCCAATTGGGCCTGTCCCAAACACGGCTGCTTTATTTCCTACCTTTAACCTACTTTGTCGTACAGCATGAAGTGCGACAGCTGCTGGTTCAACAAGGGCTCCCTGTTCGTAAGAGACGGTTTCTGGAATTTTGTGAAGCATTACTTCTGGAATCGCTGCGTACTCGGCAAATCCCCCACCACCACCTGCTAGTCCAAAGAAGCCAAGCTTGTCACAGAGATTATAATGCCCTTGTTTACAGCCTGCACATTGTCCACATGCGTAAATCGGTTCTACGACCACCCGATCCCCAACTTGAACCTTTGTTACTTCTTCTCCAATTTCTACAACTCTACCTGGAAAATTCATGACCTAAAACGATTGGTGCTTTATCACCACTTAAAGGATGTGGCTCTTCGGTCGGAATAAAAATGGGGCCAGCCGTATATTCATGTAAATCACTTCCACAAATACCACACCACTCTACTTTTATTTTTACCTTATCTTTTTTGGGGAATGATTCTTCAATTTCTTCTAAACGTAAATCTCTTACTCCATGCCATCTAAGCGCTTTCATATATTTCATCTCCCTAATTTCATAGATTTTATTTGGACTACCATACCATGCTATTTATTGGTGGTAATGTTCAGAACAGAATAAAATCGACAAAATTAGGTATCATACCATCTTTATTTATTTTTCTAGGCAAACCGAAAATTGCAACGGTCCTACGTTTATCCTTTATATATTCGCATATTCTCCTTTGTGTAATAGTTATATTTACGTTCCAAATTCAATACAACCCAAAGTGTTGTTGAAGGTATCGATTAAATGTGGCACCCTCTATTTCCTCTTTGTATTCTTTCCCATCAACCCTCTGTGTAAAAGTTGATTCTGTGAGTACGATATTACCAGAATCCGTGAGTAACGTAACGAGCGGGCTTTTATTAAACGGGGAAAATGGATGATCGACAATAATTTGTTGGACCTCGTTTAATTCCGTTTCATCCTTTAAAACATGATTGGAATCAAAGATATACCCACTAACCCAATCTTCATCCCGATGCATCAGCTTTAGTTCCAAATAACAATCGCCATCTTCACTTTCAATCCTGCTAATACGGAAGTCTCCGTTTCTCGATGTGGCTACACATCCGTTAAGCGGAATCGGTGTCAATGATAGGTTTATTCCGAACCCGGTGTCAATCACATATTTCTCTCCTTGATGAGTGACAAGAGTTAGGATATGTGTTCTGCCCGCCTGACTCCAAGACCTTGACGCCACCGTATAGGAGCGGGCGCGAACAAGCTCCACCTCCAACCCGTTCTCTAGTAAAAAGTAATAAAGAAGCGTATTAATCTCATAGCAAACACCACCTTCGTTCTTAATTAAAATTTTCTCAATCAAGTTTTGTTTTGTAATTTTTTTATTTCTTTTATTTATGATGGCCAGATTTTCAAAAGGAATGGATGTAGCAGTTTTTTCGAGTATAGTGTCTAAGTTTTCAAATGATATTGTTTCATCGCCAGGGAAACCAATTCTAGCCCGAAATAATTTATTTAAAGATGACATTCATATTTCCCTCCATAACATTGTACATTTACGCATTAATTGTAGATCTTTAATTTATTTTATAGATATTTATGTTAATTTTTTGATATATTAATTTAATAATATATGATTCTTCGTTTTTCAAAATATCGTTTTTGAATGTGATTTACAGTTTTCGAGAAGAAAATTCTTCTAATCAATATTAATCGTTTGTAGGTGGAATTTAAATGGTTTTACTAGAAATTGTGCTCCCTGCGTTTTTGATCTTTCTTTCAGGATATGTCGTGCAAAAGAAATTTCAGGTGAGTATTCGAGGGATTTCGGTTATTTCGTTGTACATAATGTTGCCGGCTTTAACCTTTCATACTTTTTATACTATTAAATTAAATGTGCAAATCTTGTATGCTGCTGCCGTTTCAGCCCTGCTGATGTTTGCTCTGATGGGAGTTACGAAGCTTATGAGTCGCTTGCTTCGTTATGATGGAGCTGGTGAAAGCGCGATGATGTTGGTGACGGTGTTTATGAATTCCGGTAATTATGGGGCACCGATTGTTTTGTTCGCGTTCGGTCGGTCTGGCTTTGAATTTGCCGTGTTAATTATGGTGTTTCATCTCATTCTGATGAGTATTTTTGGCGTCTATCTCGCCTCGCGTGGGAAACAAAGTGCGCGCACATCGGTTATAAATATTTTAAAAATGCCAAGTGTATACGCAATGGTGATTGGATTATTATTTCAAGCCATGGATATTAGTATTCCGAACACTTTCCTTCAGGCATTCGATTTGGTCGGACAAGCTTCAGTTCCAACCGTGATGATTATGTTAGGGATGCAGTTGGCAGAGCTAACGCTTAAGGATTTTGATTGGAAAGCGATTTCGCTTGGAACAGTGACTCGTTTGGTCATCTCTCCCTTGCTTACTTGGGCTATTTGTTTGCTCTTCCCATTAGAGCCCCTTTTAGTAAAAGTGTTAATCCTAACAGCAGCCATGCCTTCTGCAGCAACGGTTTTGATGTATGCAATCGAGTTTGATGCGAAGCCACAATTTGTCTCAAGTACAACGTTTGTATCCACTGTTGTTAGTTTCTTTAGCATCGCAATTGTCCTGTTTATATTAGGGTAAAAATAGGGCCTTATTCAGAAATAACTGAATGAGGCCCTTAATTGAGTATATTTTACGCTGATATATTTTGTAGTTCCTCATAGATTGAACTCCAAGAACGTTTGGAAAAACAAATCGGTATTCCTTGTTCATGTGCTTTACGTTTAATTACTCCAGAAAGATTGTGATTAATAAAATCAGTTAACACAATTATTAAATCCACTTTCCTTGGAATTCCTTTTCGTACCATCTGTGTTTTTCTTCCATTAATATGAATCACTTCGTTGAATCCTTTTTCTTCTAACTTCTTTGTAATTTTTCCAAGATGGTCTCCTCCGATGATTAATAATGAGTTCATTCTCAATCCTCCTCTGAAAATAATGTCCAGCAAACACATACTATTCCTACCGTTTTTATCGTAATTGTAATTAAAAAAAGTCCAGGTTAGTGAAATTTCTTATATTCATTTTCTAGTTCAGTGAGAGAAAGCTCAAAAAGATGTTTATCTTCTTTCTTGTAGACATTTAAGGCAATTAGTTTATCAATGATTTTTGCTCTTCTACTTTCTAGCGCACTTTTAAAAAACTCAACCATTCAAAACTCTCCTATCTAACATATTTTCGTAATCAAAAAATGAAAAAAGCTCCCCAATTAAGATGAATCCATCTTAATAAGAGAGCCTCTAGTGATCTAGTCAGCATACTTTGTTTTATTAATATCATTATATCAAATAATTCCTATGTGTCAAATATGAATTAAGACATAAGTGTATTAATTTAACCCTATTTATTGTGCTGCAACATACCACTGACTTTACTATGATTTCGATTTTTCAATCAATACTTTGTTAGTTTTTGACGGGTAAAGCGATTCTCTGGCTTCTTTAAACCAAGATGATCCCTTAGCGTATCTCCTTCATAATCCAAGCGAAATAATCCCCGCTCTTGTAAGATGGGCACAACCAGTTCTACAAAATCCTCTAAATCGTTAGGATACAGTGGGAACTGGAGCATAAAGCCGTCTGCAGCCTTTTCAGTAAACCATCTTTCCATTTCATCCGCTACTTGAACAGGCGTCCCAACGAATGCATCACTTCTCCCTGGACCAAAGAAGCGATTATATAAATCTCCGACTGTTAAATCTTCCTCGTCAATAATCTTCTTCATTTCATTGAAATGACTTTGAATGCTGTTTACGGCTGGAAATTCGACCTCACTTGCAGGAGTACCTAGGTCATATTTTGAAAAATCAACATTTCCCATATAACCAGACACAAAATTCAAGCTCTCATATGGATCTATTAAATTTTGTAACGTTTGATATTTACGTTGTGCTATTTCTTCCGTTTCACCGACAATTGGTGAGATACCATGAAGGATGTGGAGCTCATCTTCACTTCTGCCAAAATCCTGCAATTGTGATTTCAGCTTTTTGTAATAATGCTTGGCTTCCTCTATATTATCCCAATGAACGAATACGACTTCTGCAACACGAGCTGCCAGTCGTTGACCTGGTTGGGATGCACCGGCTTGAACGATAACAGGCTGACCTTGCTTTGAGCGAGCAATATTTAACGGCCCCTTAACAGAGAAATACTTCCCTTTATAGTGAATCTCATGTACTTTCTTTTTATCGTAAAATTCACCGGTTTCCTTGTTATACAGGAAGGCATCATCTTCCCAAGAATCCCACAAACCTTGCACTACATCGACAAACTCTTCTGCCCGTTCATAACGATGGTCATGTTCCCAATGTGTCTCACGACTAAAATTCAATGCTGTTTCACCAGTTGCATCTGATGTGGTAACAAGATTCCAGGCAGCACGACCATTGCTTATATGGTCCACTGAAGCAAATTGACGTGCTAGCACATAAGGTTCACTGTAGGTTGTCGATGCTGTTGCACCAACGCCAATTTTTTCGGTGGCGGCTGCAATTGCCGTGATCAAAACTGTTGGATCAAAGCGATTCAAAATTTGTGGATGCGACTCATGATTGATTGCTAGACTATCAGCTACAAACGCCACATCAAATTTTCCTTTTTCAGCGATTTGAGCCAATTTTTGAAAAGCCTTAACATCAATGCTGGCATTGGGACTAGCATCCTGATGGCGCCATGATGCCACATGCATTCCTGTACCAATTAAATAAGCAGCTAACTTAATTTGTCTGTTTTTACCCATTTCCCTCTCTCCTAATGCTTTGAATAGGTTTCTTTATATGTGCTTAACTCTTCCAGTGAAATGAATGTTGGAATGTAGTTCCCGTTATACGTTTTCTCAATAAATTTCGCAGTTTCTTTAGATTGATATAGTTTTACTATTTTTTTCAAGGTAGGATTATTTTTATCTTCACTTCTAGCTGCGATTACATTGATATAGGGCTTTGCTGTTTTACTTTCATGAATAATTGCATCCTTTAAAGTCAACCCGGCCTCAACAGCAATACCATTATTTATGATAGAAGCTGCAGTATCTTCCATAACTCGAGGTGTAGTCGCTGCATCAACCGGAATAATCTTAATGTTTTTTGGATTATTTTTAATTTTATCCTCTCCGCCATTCCCATCAAATCCATCAACAACGGTTACAAAGCCAGCGTCTTGCAGCAATACAAGTGCTCGCCCCCAGTTTGAGGGGTCGTTAGGTACTGCAATTTGGGCTCCATTCGGTATTTCATCCAAGGATTTGTATTTATTTGAATACAAACCAAGCGGTGCGATAATGGTCGTTCCAATTGGAACGAGATCTGTCTTATTGTTTTTATTAAATAAATCTAAATAAGCCACGTGTTGAAATGCGTTAATATCAATTTCACCTGAGGCTAATGCTTGGTCAAGATCTACGGCAGACGAAAAATTAACAATTTCAAGCTCAATTCCTTCTGCTTTTGCTTGATCTTTTAAATATTCCCATGTTCGAAGTTCCGAGCTTCTAATCCCAATCTTCACTTTCTTAAGCTTTGAATCTTTGTTTTCTGTCCCACTAGTTGATTGACTAGAGCAGCCTGTTAATAACATTCCTATCATAAGGAAAATAAATAATATTCTTCTCTTCATATTTTTCCGTCTACCTTTCTTAAAAGCTATCAAACTCTTCTGATTTTTCTCTCGAGTACATTTCCAAGACTTTGAACTCCCTGAACGATTGCAACAAGAATGATGACCGTGGCAAAGATGGTGATGGTACTAAAGCGCTGGTAGCCGTAAGTAATCGCTACGTCCCCTAGTCCGCCTCCACCGATAGCTCCTGCCATCGCTGTTGCCCCAATTAATCCAATTGTTGCCGTTGTGATACTTAAAATTAACGAAGGAAATGCTTCAGGAATTAAAAATTTAAAAATAATCTCCAATGGGGTTGCACCCATTGCCTTTGCTGCTTCAATAATTCCTTCATCCACTTCGAGCAATGAATTCTCAACCAATCTTGAAATATAGGGACCAATGTGGAGGACCAGGGGCACGATTGCAGCTGTCGTACCAATTGACGTACCAACAATTAACCTCGTAAATGGAATAATCGCCACCAGTAAAATAATAAACGGAATCGAACGAAAAATATTGACTATCGGGCTGACAATTGAAAAGATCCATTTATTCTCTAATACATGGCCCTTTCTTGTTACAACTAGTAAAACACCTAGAAAAATCCCAAGAAGTCCCCCAAACAATAGGGAGATACTAACCATGTAGAGCGTTTCCCACAAGGCGCTTAGAATAAGCTCTGTGCTGACTTCCATCTACAGTCACCTCCTCAACCTCAACATCATGCTGTTTAATATAGTGAATAGCACTTTCTATTTCATTTTCGTCACCGACTAATTCCACTGTTAAATTTCCGAAGGGTATGCCCTGGAGCTCCGTTATATTGCCATATAAAACATTAAGGTCAACATGATAATATTTTGCAGTCCTTGAAATAACCGGCTGACCCGTGTCTGAACCGAGAAATTTTACTTTTATTATGCGGCTTTCAGAACTCTTATCATCTATCATCCCGGATACACTGGACGGAACTTCATTGTGAATAACGGACTGGACAAAATTGCGTGTGGTGATAGTCTGTGGATTGGCAAAAACATCAAACACGCTTCCAGTTTCAATTACCCGACCGTCCTCCATAACAGCCACACGATTGCATATTTCCTTAATGACTTCCATTTCGTGTGTAATGATGAGAATGGTAATGTTATATTCTTCGTTGACCCGTTTTAACAGTTTCAAAATGGATTTCGTCGTTTGTGGATCCAAAGCAGAGGTGGCTTCATCACATAATAAAATGGAAGGATTAGTTGCCAATGCTCTAGCAATTCCTACTCTTTGCTTTTGGCCACCTGATAGCTGATTTGGATAATTCTCCGCTTTATCCTCTAACCCAACAAAGCGAAGGAGCTTTTTTACTCGATCTTCTATTTCCCATCTCAGCTTTTTACTCAATACCAAGGGCATTGCAATATTTTCGAAAACCGTTTTAGAATTTAGTAAATTAAATTGCTGAAAGATCATCCCAATATTTTTCTTTGCTTCCCGTAAGTCTTTTATGGTCAATTGTGCTAAATTTTTCCCTTCAACAATGACCTCTCCAGGAAGTAGGATATTCTAATAAATTTACTGTTCGAATGAGCGTGCTTTTTCCTGCACCACTATATCCGATGACACCAAAGATATCTCCTTTTTCAACGGTTAAATGAACATCCTTCAACGCTTCGATTTGCTTATCTCCACTATCAAACATTTTTGAAACATGACGAAATTCAATCAAAGCAGTTCCTCCTCTTCGTTCCGTTTTTTAAAATGCCGGTACTACAGCACCTTCGTATTTTTTTTCGATAAATTGTTTTACTTTTTCAGATGTTAAAGCCTTTGCCAATTTCTGAATGGCTTCATCGTCTTTGTTATCTGGTCGGGATACTAAAATATTGACATAAGGTGAGTTACTTCCTTCAATAATAAGAGCGTCTTTTAATGGTTTGAATCCACCTTCTAAGGCATAATTTGTGTTGATTGCAGATGCTTCCACATCATCTAAAGAACGAACCAATACTGGACCATCTACCGGAATAAATTCAATATTTTTCTTGTTTTCAGTAATGTCTTCTAATGTGTAATTCCCTTTCTTTGATGAATCCAGCTTTATTAATCCATTATCTGCAAACAATAACAATCCACGTGAAAAGTTAACTGGATCCTTTGGAAGAGCTACATTAGCACCGTTTGATAATTCATCAATCTTCTTAATTTTTTTTGAATACACACCAAAAGGTTCGATATGTACACCCACCACCTTAACCAAATCAAGCCCGCTATCTTTGTTTACTTGCTCTAAATATGGGGTATGCTGAAAAAAGTTTGCATCTAGTTCTTTGTTGGCTGTCTGCTGATTCGTCTGGATTCCATCCTGTGTAATGACAACATCAAGTTTGACGCCTTCTTTCTCAAGATCTGGAGCAATATATTCAAGAATTTCGGCATGAGGTGTGGAAGAGGCGCTAATTTTTAATGTTACCTCCTTCTTTTCTTCCGTTTTTCCTGCTGATGTGGATGATGCCTGTTCTTCTTTGCCGCATGCCCCTAATAAAAATGACACCAATATGAAAAATGTAATTGATAAAAATTTGATCTTTTTCATTGACAGTATCTCCTATTCTATTTAAAATTCGATTATTCAAATGAGTTTACTAAGTTTTAATTGTAAAAAGACTCCCTTCTGGTATTCACGAAGAGAAGAAAATGAGTGTATGCTCTAATTCACGCTTATGTTACTACTTAAACTGGTCAGCACACTTTTTGCACTTTCTGCTAAATAATTTGCTGCTTTAATAAGGGCAGCTTCATTTACAGTAAATGCTGGATGATGCCAATCCTCCGTTCCGCTGGTACCAAAAAATGCAAAAGAACCAGGAATACGCTCTAAATATGATGCAAAATCTTCACCTGCCATGGATGGTTCCGGGACAATGACCTTTAATCCTTGTCTCTGAGCCGAATGACTGACCACCTCTGTGATGTCTTCATCGTTAATTACTGGAGGCGGGCCAGGGTGCCACGAAATCGTAGCTTCTTGAGAAAAAGCTGTAGCAATACTATCCAACATATGTGTCATCTTCTGTTTAACCTCTTCACGAAGAGTTAGCTCAAACGTCCGGACCGTGCCCTCCAATACAACCTGTTCCGGGATGACATTCCATGTATTCCCACCTTGTATTCTCGTCACACTAATGACTGCACTTTTCAAAGGTGAAATGCTTCGACTAACAATACTCTGGATAGCGGTTATCACATGTGTCGAAGCGACAATAGGATCCTTACCTGTGTGTCGGAGGCCGGCATGACTTCCTTTTCCACGCAGTGTGATGACAAATCGATCGACCGCAGCCATTAATGGTCCGGCCTTCAAACCGATCGTTCCAACTGGTAAATCCGGTTTATTGTGGAACCCAATAATGGCTTCAACACCCTCCAATTGGCCGTCCCGAATGACCTGTTCGGCACCGCCGCCTGATTCTTCTGCAGGTTGAAAAATAAACCGGACGGTGCCATTCAACTCAGCTTGCGATTCTTTTAACTGTAATGCTGCCCCAATGGCTGCGGCTGTATGAAAATCATGACCGCACGCATGCATGACACCTTTGATTTTTGAAGCAAAGGAAAGTCCCGTTTGTTCTTCAATCGGTAGAGCATCTATATCCGCTCGAATTGCCACTGTCGGACCAAGCTTTTCCCCAACGATATCAGCAAAAACTCCGGTAGAAAGACCAGTGCTTCGAATAGGAATTCCGGCATCTTGAAGCCATTTTTGAATGTACTTCGTTGTTCCAAATTCTTCATTTGATTTTTCCAGGATATTGATGTAAATGTCGCCTTATTGTAATTAATTTGGATTCTAATTCTGATGGTGTCACTCTGTCACCTCCAAGTCTATAAATCTAGTCGAAAGCATTTTACTAAAATATCATGATTATAAAATTCTTTCGTACGGTCACGTTTAAATCCAAGCCATTCATACAATGAAATGGCTTTATGCATCTTATCACTTGAATGCAGGTACAAATTTTCTGATCCTAGTTTTTTTGCGTAGTCAACACTTGCTTGTAATAACGCTTGGGCAACACCAAGGCCTCTTGCTTGAGGATGGACGCCTAATAAGCGAACGATTGGAGATAAGATTTCTAACTCAGGTTTTCCATATGCTTTTTCTGATGATGTGAAGAGTTGCAATGAACCTAGAATTTCCAGGTCCATTTTTTGCAACCAATATCTTATCCACGTCTGGGTTCGCAACAGAAGCCTTAATATTCGTTAAATATTCTTGCCATACCTGTGGATCTGAAAATTCCCGTTCATATTGTTGATAGCTTTGAACTAATACCTTTACAACTGATTCTTTATCCTCTGATAGTAATTCTGAAACCACAATTTGCTTATGCGATTGTTTTTCCTTCTGTTTGGACATATCTTACCTCCTCGTCTTTTTCTTACTTAACAGATAAGATTAATTAACTTTGTTATTTAAAAATTATCCTATCACCTAAACTAAGCTACTGACAATGCTTTTGCTGATAGAAAAATTTATTGTAATGATAGAAATATTTTATTATTGTTGGAGATTGGGAGTCCTATCATCTTCCCAAATCGCATTTGGTATTTCCCGTCGAAGCACAGGTATGACTTCCTCGGCAAATCTTTGCAGTTGCTCACGCTGCTCTGCTTCATCTAATCCTTCAACACTAATACTCTGAACTTGATGACCATATGCTTTATGGTATTTTATTAGTTTCTCAATCACTTGATTAGACGTGCCCACTAATGCAGGGCCATTTTGAATATTGTCTTCAAGATCAACGAATGGAGACTGGTTGTATTTAGCTGGCTCTGTATGATTGTAAGCATCATAATAGGGGCGGTATCCTTTAATCGCTTCTTCCATAGTGTTGGCTAAATATAACCCTCTCGCACCAGATCCAATCACTGCTTGTACAGGGTCATGCCCATAATAGGCCAATCTCTCACGATAATGTTCAATCAGCTCTTTATATTTTGCCATGTGATGAAAGGTATTCGACGAGAAAATTGGATCACCATTTTTCGCCGCCAGCTCGGTTGATAGCTTACTTGATGCACTTCCATGCCAGATTGGAATTCTCTTTTGAAACGGTCTTGGCAGTGTCGTAACATTACTTAATGGTGTCCGATATTTTCCTGACCAAGTCACATTCTCTTCACTCCAAAGTCGCTTTAGTAGTTCATACCGCTCCGCAAGAGAATCCCATTGTTCTTCCTCGGTAATACCAAACAGCGAGTAATGGCGTGGGTCGTTCCCTTTCCCAATGATCATCTCAAATCTACCGCCTGAAAGATGATCTAACGTAGCATAGTCTTCTGCTACCCGAATAGGATCAAGAATACTTAGAACGGTTACGGTGGTCATCAATCGGATTTTAGAGGTTTTCGCTGCTATCGCCGCGAGAACGACTGCTGGAGAGGAGGAGAGGAACGGCTCCCCATGCCTCTCCCCCACACCAAATCCATCAAAGCCAAGTTTTTCAGCGAATACCGCTTGGTCTTGTACCTTTTGAAACAATTGCTGCTCCGTTGGTGGCACTCCCGTTATCCCATTAGGATGATTGCTCAAAAGTGAAAAAATGACAAATTTCATTTAGGTATCCCCCTTTTAACTATTTTTTTTGAATCCAAAACTGGAATACATTTGTTCAAGCCTATTTAGTAAAATGAACATCGAAAAACAATGGGTAACCTAATGAGTCAAACTCAATACCTTGAACTTTTTTTGAAGTAGCTACCGTGTATGGGAAATCATAAATTGGGTTAATCACAGCCAGATCCAGTAATTTCTGTTGTACTTTCTTATATAATTCCGCACGTTTTTGTGGGTCTAATTCTACTGCAGCAGCTTCTAACCAATGATCAATCTCCTGATCTTTCAGCCAAGGAATGTTGATTCCACCAGGTATCAATTGTTTTCTGAGAATGATAGAACAGCCGTAAATCATCCGGATCTAACGCAACTCTACTATTTCCACGAATATCATATCCATTTGGATCCTTAAGGAAGCTCCTAGCATCACTTGTCGTAATAATTTCTACTTTTACACCAACTTCTTTCAATTGCTGCTGAACCATTAGTGTTATATCTTGCCTTTTCTCTCGATTTACTGCATCATCAAGAATTCGAAGTGAAAGAGTCTTCCCATCCTTTTTGCGGATCCCATCTGAACCCTTTTTCCAACCTAATTCATCAAATAACTCATTTGCCTTTTTCAGATTGTAAAATTCCTTTTTTTCAAGACTTTTATTATAGCCAAAAGTAGAAGGAGCCAACGCAGACCACGCTCGCTTGTACGTTCCCAAGTATAGAGTGTTAACGATCGTATCAACATCAATTGCTGATTTAATGGCACTTCTCGCTTTTTTATTATTCCAAGGCTCCGACGTGTTATTGATGAATAATGTATACGGTAATCCTGCGGTTGCTGCGTCTAGAATATTTAATTGTTTACTTGCTTTTATTGCAACAACGTCCTGAGGCGGTACAGTTTCAACAGCATCTATTTGGCCACTTTGAACACTGCCAATACGAGTGGCTTCTTCAGGAATAATCTTGAAGATTAGCTTATCTAAATATGCTGTCCCATCATGTTTTGCTAATGGATAGTTCCCGTGATAGTTTTCATTTTTCTCCAAAACAATCCGATCATTGTCTACCTTCTCCACGAATTTAAACGGCCCTGATCCTACTGGATGTGTGGCAAATTGGTCCCCGTATTTTTCTACAGCTTCTTTTGAAACGATAGATAGATTGGAATGAGCTAATATGGTTAAAAATGTTGCAGATGGACCTGATAAATGAAATTTAATGGTGTAGTCATCTACCACCTCAACCGAGTCTAATTTTTCAATGTATGCAGCCGCTGTCGCCGCTCTCGTCGCTGGATTTAGGATTCTATCAAAATTAAATTTCACCACATCTGCATTAAATTTCGAACCGTCGTGAAAAGTGACATCCTTCCTTAATTTAAATGTATAAGTCTTGTTATCATCCGATATTTCCCAATCTGTTGCTAACCACGGCTCTACTTTATGATCCTTCGTCTGATATACCAACGTTTCAAATACACTTTTTATGACCCTCGTGGCTACAGCCATCCCACTTACTTGAGGATCTAACGTATCTGGAGCTGTTGATAGGGCATAGGAGAATTCACCTCCGTCGATGGGCTTACTTGATTTAGTTTCTTCTTTTGAGTCTGGACTAGATGACGTCGTGCTTTTTGAACTTGAGCAACCTGCTAAAAAGAGCAAGAGTAATACGGTCAGTACGATGATCGATTTGTAAGATTGTTTCTTTATCATGAAAATATTTGCCCCTTTCATTGATTATTGATTAATACCACTCATTGTTATTCCTTATAAACTTTGGAATAGTGGTGGCAGGCAACAAAACGGCCTGCTTTAAACTCTTTTAATTCAGGCACTTCCGCACTGCAAAGTTCTGTAGCAAATGGACAACGCGTCCGAAACACACAACCGGAAGGCGGGTTAGCTGGAGAAGGGATTTCACCTTGTATGGAAACAACTGTCTTTTTCATTTTCAAGGGATCGGCTTGAGGTATCGATTTTATTAATGCTTCCGTATATGGATGTGCAGGACGTTTAAATAACTCTTCACTTGGAGCTATTTCCATCATTCTTCCTAAGTACATGACACCCACCCTGTCTGAGATATAGCGCATTACATTAAGGTCATGACCAATGAACAGATAGGTTAACCCTAACGATTGTTGTAACTCTTTTAAAAGATTAAGAATTTGTGCCTGCACCGATACATCTAGAGCTGATACTGCTTCGTCAGCTAAAATAAAGGCAGGGTTCACAGCGATTGCTCTGGCAATTCCAATTCTTTGACGTTGTCCCCTGAAAACTCGTGAGGATAGCGTTCAATCGAATCAGGCTTCAATCCCACTTTGATTAATAGCTCTTTTACTACTGCTTCAACCTCGTTTTGCTTCAAACCATTTTGATGTACTTTTAATGGTTCTGCAATTATTTTTCCGATCGTCCAACGTGGATTGATCGAGCCATATGGATCTTGAAAGATGATTTGCATATTTTTCCGTATCTTTCGCATTTCGGGACCAGTTAGATTTTGTAAGGATTGTCCCTTAAACAGAACATCCCCTGAAGTAATCTTTTCCAATTTAAGGATGGCACGACCTAATGTGGATTTTCCGCTCCCGGATTCACCAACTAAGCCAAAGCTTTCTCCTGCTTTAATTGAAAAAGAAATGTTATCAACCGCTTTAATTTGTTTTCCTCCATGGCCCAAAGGATAGTACTTACTCAATTCCTGAATTAAAAACAAATCATCTTTTTCAATGTGATTACTTGGTTTTTCATTCGTTTTTTCGACTTGATTTATGACAGATGATGATTGATTCAAAGTTGGAGGATTAAACCAATCTTTCTCCTTTACCAAGTATTTCGCATGCCAGCATGCACTATGGCGCCTATCTATATAGGATAATGGCGGATTTTCAGATTTACATTTTTCCGTTGCATAAGAACATCTCGGGTGAAATCGACATCCTTCAGGCATTTCGGTAAGACTTGGTATGGAACCTTCAATAGAGTTGAGCTTTGATAACCTTGAATGGTTCGCTTTTGGAATTGATTGAAGAAGCCCTTTTGTATAGGGATGGTATGGTTTTTCAAATAATTGATGAACAGTGGCTTCTTCGACAATTTCGCCTGCATACATCACTACAATTTTGTCTGCTAGTTGAGCAGCAACCCCTAAATCATGAGTAACGAGTAGAATCGACATATGGTACTCTTTTTTTAAACTGTTAAGCAGATCCATAATTTGTGTTTGTAATGTAACGTCTAAGGCAGTTGTGGGTTCATCTGCGATCAATAGCTCCAGGTTCGCACGATAAGGCCATGGCAATCATTGCTCTTTGGAGCATTCCCCCTGATAATTCATTTGGATATTGCTTCATCCGTATTTCCAGGTTCAGAAATTCCTACCCTTCGAAGTAATTGAATTCCTTTTTGCCATGCTTCCTTTTTTGTTACATTCAAGTGTTGAACCATCGTCTCGGTTAACTGATAACCGATTGTATAGACTGGATCAAATGCAGAGAGAGGATCTTGAAAAATCATTGATATTTTTCTTCCTCGTATTCTATTTAAACGTTTATTCGCAACCAAAACTAAATCCTCATCATTAAATACAATTTGCCCATTTGCTATGGTTCCATTTTCATATTCAATCAATCTCATAATCGCTTTGGATGTAATCGATTTTCCACTTCCCGATTCTCCAACCAAACAAATTGTTTCTCCTTTGTTTATTTCAAAAGAGAGATCGGAAATGGCAGTTAATATCCCGTTTTTCGTTTTGAAATCTACGGTTAAATCTTTGACTGATAAAGATTTCAAACTCCCCTCTCCTTTATGTCAGTTTTTTGGGATCAAAATAATCCCTAAGACTGTCGCCAATAATATTTACTGAGAGTACAAATATCGCAATCGCTAATCCAGGAAATGTAGCAATCCACCAGGCTGCAGCCAAATACCCTCTTCCTTGCGACAAAAATGCACCCAGTTCCGGAATCTCACTCACTACACCTAATCCCAAAAAGCTTAATCCTGCTCCTGTTAAAATGGCTACACCAAGACCATTCGAAGCCATAACAAGTAAAGGTGGATATGAATTTGGCAAGATATGCTTCAAAAAAATCATCATGTTAGAGGTACCAATTGATCTTGATGCTAAAACGTATGGTCGATTTTTTACACTTATGATTTGCCCTCGCATAACTCTGGCATATCCTGGTACAGATGCAAATGAAATCGCCAGCACAATATTAACAAAATTCGCACCAAGGGCTGCCGCCAGTGCCAGAGCTAACAACATTCCTGGTATCGTTTGCCAAATTTCAGTCAATCTCATAAAAATTGTATCTACAAGTCCGCCTACATACCCGGCAACGGCTCCTATTACACTCCCAACGAACACTCCAACAATTACAGCTGTGAAACCAATTAAGATTGAGGTTTGACTGCCATACACGACAACACTAAAAACGTCTCTTCCGAAATAATCGGTTCCAAACAAATGTTGTGGAGAGGGTCCTTGCAGGATTTGCGTCGAAAACATTTTAGTTGGAGGATATGAAGCAACAAACTCTGGCAAGACCGCGCAAATCGTTAAAAAAACAATCATAAGCAGTGCCAAAGAAGGAAACAAATATTGAAGTTTCAGAAACTTAAGTGTAACGATTCTTTGTTGCTGGATTTTGGTTATTTTTTGTTTTACAGGTACCGATACGACTTCTCTCACTCTAATACCCTCCTAATTTACCGCGCCTAATTCGTGGATCGATGAAAGTATACGAGATGTCTACCAGAATATTAATTACGACATAGATGATGGCCGAAAAAAAAACGACTCCCTGAACGACTGGTAAATCTTTCGCAAGAATAGCATCTGCCACTATTCTCCCTATGCCTTGTCTGGCAAATACCGTTTCAATGACCACTGCTCCTCCAAGAAAATCTCCAATTACGACACCAATCATTGTTACCGCAGGAATGAGCGCATTACGTAATGCATGGCGATAAATAACCACTACCTCGTTCATACCTTTTGAACGAAGTGTTAAAATATATGGTTCATTCAGTACTTCCAACAAACTATTTCGGACGATTCGAACAATAAATCCGGACCCTACTAACCCTAACGTGATGGCAGGTAAAACTAAGGTAGTAAAGCCTTCCGAACCCATCGCTGGAAACCAGCCTAAGTTTATCGAAAAGATTAATATGAGCAAAATACCTGACCAGAAAGTCGGCATGGATATTCCGAATAAACCAACAATCCTAGCAACATAATCAATCAAACTATTATGATGAATCGCTGCTAAAACTCCTAGTGAGATTCCTAAGATAATGGCAATGACGATACTTGCAATTGTTAGCATAATTGTAGCTGGTAGCTGTGCGAGAATTCTGTCCACTACAGGCTCATTATTCATGATGGATTGCCCAAAATCCCCTTGAAGCAAACCGGTTACATAATGAATAAATTGCACATGAAAGGGTAAATCTAAGCCCAATTCCTTTCTTAAACTTTTCGCTATTTCCTCATTACTTCCACTGTCAGCCAATAATATATCAACTGCATCACTCGGTAAAAAATAATTAATCGAAAATACTAAAAACAATGAACCGATTAATACAATAATCGCTGTCATACCTCTGTTCAGTAGTAACCTCAACATTCCTTACACCACACTTAACAGATTGATAATATGCCACTACAGCTTTTCGACCCTTTCAAATTTTCACCTTAAATACACTTAAAATCTGAAAGGGCTCGAAAAAACTATTCATAGAAAAACCGACTTTTTATATCCATTTATTAATATAAAAATAATCGGATTTAGGTTTTTATTGAGCACGGTTAAGGACATTCTCGAGATGTTCTAATCCGACTTTCGTTACTCCCTCGTAAACTTCATCCCTTCCAATTTCCACAACTGGAACATGTCTGACACCATATTTTAGCTCTAGAATATCGCGATACTCATCATGATTTGTGATATCCACTGTTTGATACGAAATCTTTTTTTCATCTAAAAAATCTTTTACCTCTGAACAATAGTGGCATCCTTTTTTTGACCAGACAATCACTGATAAACCTTTACTCATTTGCTTTTCCTCCTAAAATATAAGAAATCACGCTTCATATAGTCCGTCTAAAGTAGCTAACACCAATAGGATCTCGTTAACTGTTATTGTTTAATTGGCTCGATTGTATATCGATTTTTTGGGAATGGAAGTCCGAGATTACCACGTAAAGTATCTGCCTCATATTCCGTACGATAAATTCCCCGCTCCTGCAGAATCGGTACAACGTAATCAACAAAATCCTCTAATGCATTAGGAACGCTCGAAGCGAGGTTGAAGCCGTCTGCACCACCTTCTTCGAACCATTTCTGAATTAAATCTGCAACCTTTTCAGCTGTTCCAATAAAGGATGTTCGCGGTGTTGCTTCTCTTAAGGCCACCTGTCGAAGTGTTAGCCCTTGAGCGTTTGCTTCTTGTTTGATTCGGTCAGTGGTGCTTTGGAAACTGTTACGTCCAATGTCGTCGATTTCTGGGAATGGTGCATCCAAATCATATTGAGAGAAATCATGATGATCGAAATAGCGACCTAAATAGTCAAGCGCTTTATCAATGGATACAAGATTGGCGATTTCTTGATATTTACGTTCTGCATCTTCCTGTGTTGCACCAATGATCGGAGCGATACCTGGCAGAATAACAATCTCATCTGGGTTACGACCAAATGCTTTTGCTTGATTTTTTACGGCTTGATAGAATTTTTTCGCCTCTTCCAATGTCGGATGTCCGGTGAAAACGGCATCCGCTTCTTTGGCTGCTAAATTGATTCCTGCTTCCGATGAACCTGCTTGGAAAATGATTGGCTGACCTTGTTTAGATCGTCCAATATTAAGTGGACCTTGTACTGAGAAAAACTCCCCTTTATGGTTTAATGAATGCAATTTTGCAGGATCAAAAAACACCCCAGATTGTTTATCTCGAACAAATGCATCATCCTCCCAAGAATCCCATAGCCCCTTTACAACCTGAATATGCTCTGCAGCGATTCGATACCGTTTTGGATGATTTGGATGTTCAGCGACGGTTTTGTTAAAGTTTAATGCTGTGCTTTCAAGTGGTGTCGTGACAACATTCCATCCGGCTCGACCGCCGCTAATTTGATCAAGTGAAGCAAATTGCCGTGCAACCGTAAATGGCTCACTATACGATGTCGAAACTGTACCAATCAAACCAATTCGTGATGTGACAGCAGCAAGTGCTGACAGGATCGTCAATGGCTCAAAACGGTTTAAAAAATGTGGTATCGACTTTTCGTTAATATACAATCCATCTGCAATGAAAAGTAAATCAAATTTTCCCTGTTCAGCCTTTTGTGCTTGTTTTGTATAAAACTCCAAACTTACACTTGCATCAGTTTGTATGTCTGGATGTCGCCAGCCCGAAATGTTGCCACCGACTCCGTGAATAAGTGCCCCAAATTTTAATTTTCTTTGCTTTGACAATGAGATTGCCTCCTCTCTAAATACCCGCGGCAAAAAACGATCAAATCATTTTTATACAGGAACCTTAATGGGACTCAATAATTTAAAAGAACGAAATCTTTCTTCTTGCTTTTGAACCGGTGTATGCAAAATAAATTCATCCACATCGTATTTTTTGTGTAAATCTTCTAAGACTTCTTTTATTAAATCAGGAGTTCCAGCCACTATATGGGCAGCCTGTTCCTCAATTTCATACTGTTCTCCCGATTGATCACCAAATAATTCCGCTTGATCACGTGTTAATACCTTTACGGTCCGACCGCTTTGTAAATGAACTTTAACGATTTTGGTATAATCACTGGCAAGATGTTCCGCTTCTTGTTGTGTAGGTGCAGCCACAACGGCAAGACCGACGATAAAACGTCCTTCAGGAAAAATACGATGAAACTCTCTCGCAGAAGCCTCAAGCTCGTCAAGGTCACTATTAAAAAAGAGACCGTAAACATATGATGTCTGATGAATAGCGGCGAGATTTGCACTTGATGAACTAGCGCCCAAAAGGAAGGTTTGGGGCGTTTCTTGTGGTAACGGTGTAGCTTGAATCCCATAGAGCGGGTGAGAATCATCTACTGAATTTTCAATTAATTGCTTTAAAAAAGAAAAACGATTTTCAAAGTCTTTGCCATCGTTTACAGTACCGTATTGAAGGGCTTTTGTTGACAAAGGCAGACCACCTGGTGCTTTCCCAATGCCTAAATCCACTCGTCCAGGAGCAAGATTAGACAAAACATTGAAGTTTTCTGCCACCTTAAACGGACTGTAATGCTGGAGCAGAACCCCGCCTGAACCAATGCGAATCGATTTCGTTTGTGCGAGCAAGTAAGACACAAGTACTTCAGGTGATGCTCCAGCTAACTGATCCGTATGATGATGTTCTGAAACCCAGAAACGCGAATAGCCCCATTCCTCCGCATATTTTGCTAGCTTAACAGTTTGATGTAATGCCTCTGAGGCTGTTGTCTCTGGAAAAATTGGACTCTGATCTAAAATCCCTAGCACATAACTCAATTCACTTCCTCCTTTTTTATCCCAGCTTTGTCGATAATCAGATTTATTTTTCCCCCTTTAGCTTTTATTCCAATTTATCAGGTATATTTACTGTGTTTTCTTTGGTTGAGACTTATCCTATACTTAAACATTTCGATTATCAATACTTTCACTGATAGAAAGATTTTTTTCATAAATAAAGAATATTAATCTATTTGAACTGCAACAGAATTTTTGTGCTTTTCAAATTCTTCAACTGCTTGTCGAACATCATCCCAAAACAAAAATTGTTCCGAGTTCGTGTTAGTTTGCGTTAAATAGATTGATTGCTTTAACTGGATTAAATCAGAAACATCTACCTCAATCAATTTGCCCTGTTCTACCTCCTTTTTTATACATAAGCGGGGCAAAAATCCGATACCATTGCCACTGAGAATGAGTGATTTTGCCACTTCCAAGTGATCGACCTGAAATTCGATCCGGGGTTCTATTTTACTTACCTCAAAAATTTTGTGAACCCGATTCCAATCAAAGGCACCACATTCAAAAAACACTAATGGTTCCTTTGCTAATTCCTGTGGGGTTATTTCTGTTCTCCCTTCAAAGTGATGACCTGGAAAAATGACTAATTGCACTGAATTATCAAGTACCTCTTGTTTGATTAAACTATTGTGGTCAACTTCCTTAATAAAAGCAAAGTCAATTTGTTTTTGTAGTAATTTTTCTACTAATGCATCATTCGAGGCAGAAATCACTTTATATCGCAAATGTGGATGTGCTTTTTTCCATTGTGGAAGTGCATAAGGAATAAAGTATTGAGAAGTAACAATATTTGCCCCAATCGTTATTTCTTCATGAATCGAAGCCTTCTTTAACTGCTTTTTCCCTGATTCAAGCGTGGTAATGATTTGCTCCGCAAAAGGGAAAAACTCCTTCCCTTTTTCATTTAGGACTAAGCTCCTACCCTGTCGTTCAAATAATTCTGACTCAAGTTCACGCTCCAGTGTTTTTATTCGAGCAGTAACCGTTGGTTGAGACAAAAATAATGCGTCGGCAGCTTTATGGATACTGTTTAAATGCACAACATAAATGAACGCTTCAAGATTATCGATATTCATTTCTACTCCCCCTTTCTTCCAAGTAAAAACAAAAGACTCCTGAACGCATCTATTGCGTCCAGGAGCCTTTGGATGTCCAATCAGCCTGAAACAAACATTTTATCTAGATTTTTGACTCTAACGAAGATTTCTTTACGTTACATATTTATTATTTTCTATTCTAATACCAACAATTCCTACCTGTCAACTATCATATAATCAATCCCATCTTTTTTGCTTCAAACATCAGCTCTTCGCGAAACTGCGGGTGTGCCAGATTAATTAACGACTTTGTTCTTTCCGAGAGACTCTTTCCTTTAAGCTGAGTAATTCCATGTTCTGTGACTACATAATCGACATCATTTTTGGATGTGGTTACGATGGAACCTGGTGTTAACATTGGTTTAATTCTTGAAAGTGTTCCATCTTTTGCGGTGGAGTGCATACAAATAAAACCTTTTCCATTTTGAGCAAATTGAACTCCTGTGCCAAAATCCACTTGCCCACCTGTCGAGCTATAATATTTTCCTGCAACGGTTTCTGAAGCACATTGACCATAAAAATCAATTTCCGTTGTAGCATTGATTGAAATCATATTATCTTCTTTGGCGATATTTCGTGGATCGTTTACGTAACCAACGGAAAGCATTTCAATATGCTCATTTTGGTCCATAAAATCGTATAACTTTTTAGATCCAAAGGCGAAGGTTGCAATGACTTTTCCAATATGGGTTCGTTTCTTTGCTCCTGTAATGACGCCTGCTTTGAATAGTTCACCAATACCATCTGTTAGCATTTCAGTATGAATACCGATGTCATGATGTCCCTTTAATAGACTAACAACAGCATCTGGAATTCCACCAATCCCAACTTGGAGGGTTGACCCATGATCAATCCGTTCGGCAACCAGTTCAGCAATTTTGCGATCGGTATCTGAAATAACGGCAGGTTTGAGTTCAACCAACGGAGCATCATAACGAACATAGCCCAGAATTTGCGAAAGGTGAATATTGTTATCCCCCTTCGTTTTCGGCATATTTTCATTTACTTGGAGGATAAATGGTGCTTTTCCGATAAAGCTTGATGCATAATCAGCTTCAGTTCCTAGAGAAAAGTACCCATCCTGATCGATTGGGGTTGCTTGACATACTACGATAGGGTTCTTGGTTGTCTTTTCTAATAGTTTAGGCATTTGATGAAAATGATTTGGAATTAATTCACACGTTCCGTTCAGGAACGCTTTTCGAGCAAAACCATTCAAAAAATAGGAAGTATAACGGATATGTGGGTGTAGCCCATGCATGTAGTTTCGATCTTTTAATTCAAGCATTTGATGTATGTGTAAGGAAGAAAACCGTTGTGGATTCTCATCAATCGCGGACAAAATGAGATCAGGTTCTCCATTACCAAGGGGAATAATGAGATCACAATCAGATGGGATGAGTGAAAGTATTTCTTGGATATCTTTTTCTTTGTGTTCGTTCATATGTTTACTCCTTATCATCTCTTTTTATCAGGAAGGTTAATTTATTATGACTTATTTCCGATTAACTTTGCAATGATATTTTAACATGGACCTGTTGATTTCCGCTCCAGGTGCTTCGATCCAATCAACTTGTAGCACAAACAACAATGAGCTTTATCACAGCCAATAAAAAAAGTAAGCAACACATTGGCTGCTTACAGAAAATTTTTCAGAATTTCTTATTTGATCTCAACGAAAACATATATTCCGGCGTTGTTTGCTTCGGCATTTGCTTTTTCAATATTAACATATTGAGTCACAATCACTAGTTTTGCACGATCATTTTCCTTTGTAAAGGTGGCTTCATCAGCTGATAACATGCCCTTAATGTTAGAGTTATAATCGTAAAACTTATCATAAATTTCTTGTGTTTTAAAAGTAATCAACTCTTTATTATTTTCTCCGATCAATTTAAGCACAATTTGATCCTTCGTAAATTCTCGTTTTAGCGTGTATGTTCTTCCATCCTTTTCAAAATCACAAATCTTCTCTTGCCTATCCTTTTCAGTCATATAAAGCTCCATTTGAACAAAGGTATCATAGCCTTTAATACGAATCGGAGCATACTGTTCAAGATTAAGGTAAACTGGTTGATTGGATTGCACTGGCTCTTGATACTCATAAAAGCCAAACGTATCATAAAAATCTTGGTAAACCTCAAAATCCTTCGGCAACCATTTAATTTCCTTAGTATAATCCATATTCGTTAAGTAATAAATGCTATTCGTTACAAGCTTCTTATCTTTATCTGAGATATTTCCATTAGGCTTGATTTGATTATTCTCGAGCATATTATTTTCTTTTAGAACATTTTTTAACATATTAATTTGATTATTTCGGCTTATCGTAAACGCATCTACAGGTGGCACAACGGAAACAATCGCAAAAACTATTAATATGGCTGCAATAAGTCCGTTTTTTCGTACAGGTATAAAGCTAAGTAGAATTCCTGCGATTGCTGCAAAAATACCGAACAATATGACATAATAGCGGGTATGTGTCACACCTGTATCAGCCAGGCTTAATATGGATGAGGCGATCTGGAAGATTACAATGGGTACCAATACCTTTGGAAATATCTTTCGGAAATAAGCCGTAAACTTGTTTTCAATCTCACTAGCTAAAATATAGACCAATATAACGGTGATTGCATACGCTACCAGCATTGGTTCTAATAAGTTATCGGTCCAAAATTCCCCACCAATATTTTTAATAATATAAATCACTAGGATGATGGTAAATACAGCGATTAGCGGAATGATAATATATGAGATTAGAATTTCTAAAAACTTAGGATAGCCCGCCGCCTTTTCGATTGTTTCTTGGCGAGGACTCTTCGTTTCTTCCATCTTTGCTTCGTCTTTAGGACCTAAATAGACAGGAATAAGGGAAAGAAAATAAAGTGGTGCAAATAAGATAAATACAATATTTGCCGTCTGCGGAAAAGCGTCTTGATCAATTGGAAAAATCAATAGGTAAATAGCCTGTAGGATAATACTGACGCCGGCAAATATGATACCAGAGAAGAACAAGGAATTAAATAAGGATTTGAAGGCAATCATAAAGCTTTTATTAAAGCTAATTTTGCTTTTTATAACTGGAACCCATATAAAGGCAATGAGCAAAGCAAATAGGGCAACGGCAGTTCTGATTTCGATTTCCATGCTTAATTTAGGAGCTTGCCTTATAATCAGATAATAGCCACCTGTAAGTAAGCCAACCAAACCCATTATGACAAAACGAATTGAAAGCTTTGAATAGTACCTCTCATAAACCATCTGCAGCACAGCACTCAATAACGCACCAACTACAAATGTTAACAGAAGCTTTGAAATAATGTACTTGCCATTGCTAATATCATAAGCATTAACGATTGCTGCTCCCAGCAGAAAAAGAGTTGTTAACGGGAACCTGCCAACGGCTTCGGTCAATCCTGTTAGCCTACTTTTAAGCTTTTTAATCCATTTCATCTTCTTCAATCCTCCCAGTCCAACTAGGGACAATTCTTAGAAAAGGATGACGAAATGTACTTCGATTCCTTCTATCTTCATTATACATCTACGGTATTTATTTAAAAATCAAAACAAATTAGGAAGTTAGAGTAATAGCCCATTTTATTCAGGATTTGTGAAGTAAATTCAGAACAAGATAGGTATTTGGGAGAGTTGACTAAACAGGCTGGTCGAATTATTGGATTTCAGTGTTTCTGGATAAAGGGGAAGAAAATTCTCTTCCCCACAGCGATAAATGTTCATTCACAGAGTTTAGTTCCCTTTACGAAGAAACTCCCTATTAACTTAATAATTTCATTAATAGTGTTGCCAGGATGACGGTCGAAGCTCCACCAAGTCTGGTCGCCACTTGGGCGAACGGCATTAAGGACATCCGATTCGAAGCTGATAATATGGCAACGTCGCCTGTACCGCCTAATCCACTGTGGCATCCAGTAACAATTGCTGCATCAACGGGATGCATATTCATGAATTTTCCGACAATGTAACCTGTACCTACCATCGCTACTACAACCGCAGTACAAACCACAATATAACTAGGCGTCACGATTTTCACTACATCTTCAAGCGGAATGTAGAGAATCCCTAAACCAACCATGAGCGGCCATGTTAGACTTGATGAAATGAATTTGTACATGTGAAAGGCACCCTGTTCCATTTTGGCTGGCATGATTTTCA